>CAJANQ010000091.1 GCA_903941145.1 uncultured Actinomycetes bacterium | reverse complement strand
CTGACGGTCGCGTTCGTCGCGGTGGCGCCGGTCAGCATCCTGACCGGCTCGCTCACCGCGGCCGACGGCCAACTCACGTGGAAGGGCTTCGCCGGCGTGTGGCTGATCATCCTGCTGCCAGGCTCGGGCCACGTGCTCATCAACTGGGCGCACGAGCACGCGACGCTGCTGTTCCTCTCGCTCGCCACGCTGGCCACCCCGGTGATCTCCGCCGGCGCCGCCGCGATCTTCCTGGGCGAGGACGTCAACGCCGTGCAGTGGATCGGCATGGCCGTCGTGCTGGTTGCGCTCGCTGCGGTGATCGTCACCGACGCCCGCACCGGCGCGACGACCGGGAACCTGATGGAAACAGCCACCGAGCCCGAGCACTGAACCCGGGCACTGAGCTGGGGCCGACCGGAACAGGTCGACCCCGGTCAGTCGAGACCGAGCACCTTGGCGGCGTTGTCCCGGAGGAACTTGGGCCAGACCTCGTCCTTGAGCGGCAGGTCCTGGAGCTCACGCATGATGCGGTCGAGCGGTAGGCCCATCGGGAAGTAGCCGCCGTAGATCACCTTGTCGGCGCCACGGGTGTTGGCGTAGTCGATGATCGCCTTGGGGTAGTACTTCGGAGCGAACGCCGAGGTCGAGTAGTAGAGGTTCGGCCACTTGAGCATGAGCTTCACGGCCAGCTCCTCCCACGGCTCGGCGCCGTGGCGCATGACGATGGTCAGCTCGGGGAAGAACCAGCAGACCTCGTCGAGCAGCTCGACCTTCTGGCACGCCATCGGCACGCGGGGCCCGGGCACGCCGGTGCACATGAAGACCGGGATGTTGAGCTCGCAGCACTTGGCGTAGATCGGGTACCAGCGCTTGTCGTTGATCGGCACCTGCGGGTTGCAGCCGGCCGGGAACGCGGCGAGCGCCTTGAGGCCCACGGTCTCGTACGCCTTCACGATCGACTCGACGGCCTTCATCCCGTCGTTGGGCTCGACGCCCATGGACGGCAGGAACCGGTCGGGATGGTTGGCCAGCGCCCGGCCCGAGGCGTCGCCGCCCGAGCCGATGAGCGCCTTGTCGATCCCGAAGTGGTCCATGAGGGCGAGCGTGTGCTCGACCGGGTCCTCGCCGGCGTCGCGGGCCTTCGGCACCTGCTTGAACATGTACTCGACGGGGAACTCGAACTCCTCCTGGGAGTCCTTGTCGCGCAGCTGCGGAGCCAGGAACTCGTACGTCGACTTCACGTCGTCGAAGGGAAGGTCGAGCATCGTGTCGATGATCCCGATACCGCTCGGCATCGCCATGGTGGTCTCCAGGGGGTCGAAGTGTCCGCAACGTACCGGGCGGGCCACGGAACTCCCGAACTCGTCATCTCGGTCGACGTATGCGTGGACCGAGATGACGGGTTCACGGAGCGGGTGGTGGCAGACGGACAGACTGCGGGGATGGCCGACCGCCCGAACATCCTGCTGATCACGCTCGACCAGTTCCGGGCCGACTGTCTGGGGGTGGCCGGCCACCCGCTCGTGCAGACGCCCAACCTGGACCGGCTCGCAGCCGACGGCGTGCGGTTCACGCACCACTTCTCCAACTGCGCGCCGTGCGCGCCGGGCCGGGCCTCCCTGCTCACCGGTCTGTGGCAGATGAACCACCGCGTGGTGGGCAACGGCGCCCCGCTGCGCGACGACCTGCCGATGCTGCCGCGCCTGCTCCGGGACCTGGACTACGACCCGGTGCTGTTCGGCTACACCGACACGGCGCTCGACCCGAACCAGCTGCCCGACGGCGACCAGCGCCACAGCCGCTGGGAGGAGCCGATGGACGGGTTCCGGCTGGGCGTGCTGCTCGACGAGGGCATCGAGCCGTGGTGCCAGTGGCTCGAGGACAAGGGCTACGACGTCCCCGCCAACCGCACGGACATCTACCAGCAGGCCGATGTCGAGACCCCGCCCGACCGGGGCGCCACGTGGGCACCGGCGGTCTATGCGGCCCAGCACACCGAGTCGGCGTTCATCACCGAGACGGCACTCGAGTGGCTCGAGCAGACGGTGGCTGCCGACGACGGGCCCTGGTGCGCGCACCTGTCGTACCTACGGCCCCACCCGCCGTACCTTGCCCCGGCCCCGTACCACGACATGTTCGACCCGGCCGACGTGCCCGCCGCAGTTCGCCACGAGTCGCCCGAGGCCGAGGGTGCCGTCCATCCGTTCCTCCAGGGCGCGCTCATGGTGGTGCCCTCCCCCGCCGACGACCTGGACCAGCGTCAGCTGCAGGCCACGTACTTCGGGATGATCGCCGAGGTCGACACCGCGCTCGGCCAGTTCCTGGACCGCCTCGACGAGCTGGGCCAGCGCGACAACACCGTCGTGGTGCTGACCTCGGACCACGGCGAACAGCTCGGCGACCACTGGCTGGTCGAGAAGCTCGGGTTCTTCGACCAGTCGTTCCGGATCCCGCTCATCGTCCGGTGGCCGGGCATGGCCGGCAGCCCTGGCCGGACGGTCGACGCCTTCACGGAGAACGTCGACGTGGTGCCGACCCTGCTCGACCTGGTGGGCGGCCGGGTGCCGGACTTCTGCGACGGCGCGTCGCTCCGGCCGTTCCTGGACGACGACCTGCAGGGCGACGACGCCCCCGAGGGCTGGCGCGACGCCGTCCACACCGAGTTCGACTTCCGCGAGCCGGTCACCGGGATCACCTCGGCCATCTACGGCCTGCGCCTCGACGAGTGCGCCATCTCGGTGCTGCGCGACCGGCACGGCAAGTACGTGCAGTTCGCCGGGCACTTCCCGCCGCTGTTCTTCGACCTGGACGAGGACCCCGACGAGCTGGCCGACGCGGCCGGCGACCCGGACCGCGCCTCGCAGGTGCTGTCCTACGCGCAGCGGCTGCTGCGTCTCCGCATGGGACACACCGACCCTCGACTGGCCAACCACCGGGCCACGTACGACGGTCCGGTCCACCGGGCCGACCCGCCACGCCCCGGCCGCTAGCAGACAGAAACCGAACGCAGGACCGAGAAGGGTCCGAGGGTAGGGTGGCCCGTCCGCCCGACGGCTGGCCCCTCGGGGGTCCACCGTCACTACTCGTCCGCCGTCACCCAAAGCAGAGAAAAATGGCTCGTCGGTTCACCCTCAAGGTGCCGCGGCCCCTCGAGCTGGGCCGCCGGCTGGTCGACCTCCTTGGTCCGACCGGCGGTGCCGCGCGTCAGACGCTGGTCGCCCTCACGTTCAACTCGTCCACGAGCTTCGTGGCCGGCGCGGTGCTCGGCAGCATCGTCGGCACGTTCGACCGGCTCCCCGGCCTGCTGCTCATGGTCCCCGCCGCGATCGGCCTGCGCGGCAACGTGTTCGGGTCGATGGGCAACCGGCTCTCGACCGCCATCCACACCGGCACGTTCCGCGCCACGTTCCGCAAGGATTCCGTGCTGCGTCAGAACGTGTCAGCGTCGCTCTCTCTGACGATCGTGCTGTCGTTCGTCCTGGCGCTGCTGGCCAAGGTGGCCGCGGTCAGCTTTGGCATCGAGAACAGCATCTCGGTGCTCGACCTGGCGCTCATCTCGGTGCTCGGCGGCCTGCTGGCCAGCCTGGTCGTGCTCATCGCGACGGTGGTCCTGGCGGTGCTCTCCGTGCGACGCGAGTGGGACCTCGACAACCTGGTGGCCCCCACGACCGCGACACTTGGCGACGTCGTCACCATCCCGGCCCTCTTCCTGGCGAGCCGACTGGTCGACGGCTCCGACGCCTCCACCGCCCTCGGCTGGATCACGCTCGTCGTCGCACTCGGAGCGCTGGTCATGGCGCTACGGACCAAGCAGGCCCTCATCCGCCAGATCTTCCGCGAGTCAGTCCCCGTGCTGACCGGCGCCCTCATTCTCTCCACGTTGGCGGGGCTCGCCGTCGAGAAGCAGCTGGCGATGTTCGCCGCGCTCCCGGCGCTGCTGGTGCTCGAGCCGGCGTTCGTGAGCTCGGCCGGCTCGCTCGGCGGCATCCTTTCCAGCCGGGTGGCCACCAACCTCCACCTTGGTCTGGTGGAGCCGCTCCTCCGGCCCGGCCGTGAGGTCCGCCGCGACGCGCTCGCCATCGCCCTCATCGGACTGCCGATCTTCATCTTCAACGGGATCGGGGCCCACTTCGTGGCCGGCCTACTGGGCGAGGCGAGCCCTGGCCTGGTCCAGATGGTGGCCGTGTCGCTGATCGCCGGGGCCGTGGCCGTGGCCTTCGTGCTGGCCGTCGCGTACTACGGGACCATCGCGGCCTGGCAGGTGAACCTGGACCCTGACACGTACGGCATCCCGGTCGTCACGGCGTCGGTGGACTTCGTGGGCGCGGTGGCGCTGATCGTCACCGTGATCGCGTTCGGCCTGACCTGACCGCTCGGGCCGGGGGCCGGCTCAGACGTCGAGCAGGTCGCTGACGAGCGCGGCCACCGGGCTGCGCTCGGAGCGGGTGAGCGTGACGTGCCCGAACAGCGGGTGCCCCTTGAGCGACGCCACCACCGACGCAATGCCGTCGTGGCGGCCCACCCGCAGGTTGTCGCGCTGGGCGACGTCGTGGGTGAGCACGACCCGGCTGTTGCGGCCGAGACGGCTGAGCGCCGTGAGCAGCACCATCTTCTCGAGGTTCTGCGCCTCGTCCACGATGACGAACGTGTCGGTGAGCGTGCGGCCCCGGATGTGGGTCAGCGGCATGACTTCGAGCAGCTCACGCTCGATGACCTCGTCGATGACCTCCTGACCGGCGATCGACTCGAGGGCGTCGGTGACGGCTGCGGCCCACGGGTTCATCTTCTCGGCCTCCGAACCGGGAAGGAACCCCAGGTCCTGGCCACCGACTGCGTAGAGCGGGCGGAAGATGACGACCTTGCGGTGGATGCGCCGCTCCAGCACCGACTCGAGGCCGGCCGCGAGTGCGAGCACCGACTTGCCGGTGCCGGCCGAACCCCCGAGCGACACGATGCCGACCGAGTCGTCCATGAGCAGGTCGAGCGCGATGCGCTGCTCGGCGGACCGGCCGCGCACGTCGAACACCGGGCGGTCGCCCTCGACCAGGTGGGCCAGGCCGTCGGCGTGCTTGCGGGCGAGCGCCGAGCCGGCGCCGGAGCGCAGCACGATGCCGCCGTTGACGGGGAGGTCAAGGTCGGCCGGCAGGTCCAGCACACGGTCGGCGTAGAGCGAGTCGACCTGCTCGGGCGAGGCGTCGACCGTCACCAGGCCCGACCACGAGTCGGCGCCGTCGGCCAGCTCGTTGCGGTACTCCTCGGCACCGAGGCCGACCACGGCGGCCTTGAGCCGCAGCGGGAGGTCCTTGGAGACGAGCGTGACGTCCAGGCCCTTGTCGGCCAGGTTGCGGCCCACCGCCAGGATCCGGTGGTCGTTCACGTCGGAGGAGAACGCGGCCGGGAGGCTCGACATGTCGATGTGGTTGAGCTCGACGCGCACCGTGCCGCCGGCGTCGTTCACCGGGATGGGCTCAGTCAGGGTGCCGTGCTCGAGCCGCAGACGTTCGAGGAACCGGAGCGACTCACGGGCCGACCACCCGAGCTCCGGATGGAGGCGCTTCCCCTCCAGCTCCGTGAGGACGATGAGGGGCACGACAACCTCGTGCTCCTCGAACTTGCCCAGTGCAGCCGGGTCGGCCAGCAGCACCGAGGTGTCGATGACGTACGTGCGGGGTTCGATGGCCGGAACCTACCGTCGGGCCCCGCGGGCCGCGTGGCATTCCGTTCGGGGCAAGATGAATTCCTGATGTCTGAGCCAACCAGCCCTGACCAGCCCGCGGTCCCCGGCCCGACGGACGGCCCCCCGACGCACCCCCAGGGTCCGTCGGCACACCCCCAGGGTCCGTCGGCACACCCGCAGGGTCCATCGACACAGGGCGCGGTGCCGCAGTGGAGCCCGCCACCGCCCGGCTACCCGACGGGGCCGCCGATCGCGGGGGGTCCCCCGATGGCGCCGCCCACGGGACCTGCGTCGACGACGGCAGAGATCCCAGCGGTCCCCGGCGCGCCGTGGCAGCCGCCGGCCGCCCCGACGCAGGCACCGGCCCCGACCGCCGTTCCCCCGGCCGCCAGGCGCGGGCTGAAGGTCGCTGCAGCGGTGGGACTCACCCTGGTCGTCCTAGGTGCAGCGCTGGCCGGCATCTCGGCGCTCAGCGGCAGCTTGCCGAAGCCCGAGGTCTCGGTCGAGCTGTGTGAGATCAGCGCCCGCGGGATGGTCGACGCCGGCGGCGCGCTCCTGAACAAGGACGACACCCCCCGCACCTACGAGCTCACGGTGGAGCTGAAGTCGGTCCGGGGTGGCGACTGGTCCCGCACCCAGAAGGTCCCCGTAGAGGTCGGCCCGGGCGGCGGCGCCGACCAGGCGGAGTGGACCACCTCGGCGCAGGCGCCCCAGAACGTCGAGCAGGTCAGCTGCCGGGTCGTCGACTACTCGGTGTCCTGACCCGCCGGTCCAGGGGCTGCCCGCAGGAACCGCCGGCCCCGCAGCGACAGCCCCGCTTCTGACGGTCCGTCAGGTGCGCGGTAGGTTGCCTGCATGAACCTCGACCTCACTGCCGAGGAGCAGGCATTCCGCGAGGAAGCCCGCGACTGGTTGCGCAGCAACCTCCCCACCGACGAGCGCCCGCCCGAGGGCCAGGAGATGCGGGAGTTCGACCTTGCCTGGCAGCGCACGCTGTTCGACGGCGGCTGGGCCGGCATCAACTGGCCGGCCGAGTTCGGCGGCCGTGGGCTCTCCGACATCCAGCAGATGATCTGGTACGAGGAGTTCGCCAAGGCCGACCCGCCCTTCACGCTGGCCAACTCGTGCACGTTCGTCGGCAACATGCACGGCGGCCCGACGCTGATCGTCAACGGCACCGACGAGCAGAAGGCCGAGTACCTGCCGCAGATCCTCAAGGGCGAGAAGGTCTGGTGCCAGGGGTTCTCCGAGCCCGGCGCCGGGTCCGACCTGGCGGGCCTGAGCACCAAGGCCGAGATCGACGGCGACCACCTGGTGGTGACCGGCCAGAAGACGTGGACCTCGTACGCCCACGTGGCCGACCTGCAGGAGCTCCTGGTCCGCACCGACCCCGACGCCCCCAAGCACAAGGGCATCACCTGGGTGGTCTGCGACATGCGCACCCCCGGCATCGAGATCCGGCCCATCCAGACGATGAGCCACGTGACCGACTTCGCCGAGGTCTTCTACGACGAGGTGCGGATCCCGCTCACCAACGTCGTCGGCGGCATCAACAACGGCTGGCGCACGGCGATGTCCACGCTGAGCTTCGAGCGCGGCACCGGCTTCATGGCCGACCAGGTCGAGCTGGCCTCCACGGTCGAGCGGCTGGTCGAACTGGCCAAGGTCCGCACCGGCCCCGACGGCCGTCGGCCCGCCATTCAGGACGACGAGATCCGGCGGCGGCTGGCCGTCGCCCGGGCCGAGGTGGCGGCGCTCAAGGCCATGACCATCGCCGGCATCTCCCGCACCGCCCGGTCCGGCATGCCCGGCCCCGAGGGCTCGATGATCCGCCTCTTCCACGGCGAGCTGCACCAGCGGGTGTACCAGCTGGCCCTCGACATCGTCGGGCCCGAGGCCCTGCGCCTGACGCCGGTCGACGGCGAGGGCGTGTGGACCGGCCCCTACCTGCAGTCGTTCGCCTACACGATCGGCGGCGGCACGACCGACATCCAGCGCAACATCGTGGGCGAGCGTGTGCTCGGCCTGCCGAGGGCCTGACATGGACCTGCTCCCTACCGACGAACAGAGCGAGATCGTCTCGACGGTCCGCACGCAGCTCGAGCGCGACTTCGACCTGCACACCCTCGCCCAGACCGCCGACTTCGCGGACACGGCCATCTCGCCCGAGTTGTGGCAGCGGTGCGCCGAGCTGGGCTGGTTCGGCCTGGGCCTCGAGGAGGACCTCGGCGGCGTCGGGTACACCGTGGTCGAGGAGGCCCTGCTCTTTGCCGAGCTGGGCGCCCACGCCACGCCAGGACCGTTCCTGGCCACCGT
>CAJANQ010000090.1 GCA_903941145.1 uncultured Actinomycetes bacterium | reverse complement strand
TCGTCGAGCTGGTCGGTGACCGGCAGACCCAGTTCGAGCGCAGCAGCCTTGACCGGCGTGGGCGAGGTGGCGCCGCCACGGCCGCGGCGACGGTCGGGCATCGAGACGACGAGCACGACCTCGTGGCCGGCGGCGACGAGCGCCTGCAGCGGCGGGACGGCAGCCTCGGGGCTGCCCAGGTAGACGAGGCGCACCCGGACCTCAGCGCAGCCGGAAGAATGAGCGCTTGGGCTCTGGCTCCGGCACGCCCGCTGCCTTCATCTGCAGCTCGCGGATTTTCTTCAGCGCCTGCTTGCGCTGGTCGTCGTCCATGCGCTCGAGCATGAGGATCCCGTCGAGGTGGTCGAGCTCGTGCTGGATCAGCCGGGCGAGCAGGTCGTCGGCCTCGAACTCGACCTCGTTGCCCTCGAGGTCCCGACCCTTCACGCCGATGCGCTCGGGCCGGACGATGTCGAAGTGGAGCCCGGGGATGCTCAGGCAGCCCTCGAAGTACTCCATCTCGCCCCCGGACCCGGTGATCTCGGGGTTGATGAGGACCTGCTGGCCGTCACCGGCGCCCAGGTCGTAGACGAAGAACCGCTTCTGCACGCCGATCTGCGGCGCGGCCAGGCCGATACCGGGCGCCGCGTACATGGTCGTGAACATGTCCTCGCACAGCTTCACGAACTTGCCGTCGACGTCGGTGACGTCGTCGGAGCGCGTGTTGAGGACCGGGTTGCCCACGACAAGTACCTGGTAGGGGGTGCTCACGGGCACGAGAGTACCGTTCTCGCCGTGCCCGGACCGAGCGAGAACGACCCGAGCCCCGGCGGGGAGCAGTACTTCACGGCCTCGCCGGGCGCTGCGTCACGGCCCGGGAGCGTGCCGCTCACCGTCGACGGCGCCACGTTCGACCTGACGACCGACCGGGGCGTGTTCTCCGGCGAGCGCATCGACCCCGGGACCCGGGTGCTGCTCGACGTGCTCCCCCACTTCGACGGGCTGCCCGAGGGAGCCCTCGTCGACGTCGGCTGCGGGTACGGGCCGATCGCCCTGACGCTGGCGGCCCGACACCCAGGGCGGCAGGTGGTGGCGGTCGACGTGAACGAGCGGGCCCGCGAGCTCTGCGCCTCCAACGCCCGGCTGGCCCGGCTGGCCGTGGACGTCCACGCCCCCGACGACGTGCCCGACGACCTGCGGGTCGCCGCGGTCGTCAGCAACCCGCCGATCCGGGTCGGCAAGGCCGTCCTGCACGAGCTGCTGGCCTTCTGGCTCGACCGGCTGGTCGACGGCGGCGAGGCGTGGCTGGTGGTCCACCAGCACCTTGGTGCGGGTTCGCTTGCCGACTGGCTCGGCGAACAGGGCTGGGCCGTCGAGAAGGTGAAGTCCAAGAAGGGCTACCGCATCCTGCGCGTGCGGCACACCTGAATGCCCTTATCGCCGAACTCGTGACGCTTTGGCACCTCTAGGGACCAAAGTGTCACGAGTTCGGGATGTGGCGGGAACCGGCTAGCGGACGCGGAGGGGGTCGACCCAGAGGCGCAGGTCGGCGGCGGGCCGGTCGGCGCTGGCGAGGGCGTCGAGCAGGTCGGACTGGTGGTCGGCCCGCAGCAGCCACTGGCCGTCGTCAGGCCCCTGGACCTGCACGCCCATGGGCTGGCCCAGCCGCTCGACGAACTCGGGCGCCCCGGCCCGGCCGACCACGGCGATGGTGGCCGCCGGCGGGAAGCCAAG
>CAJANQ010000089.1 GCA_903941145.1 uncultured Actinomycetes bacterium | reverse complement strand
CGCTGCACCTTGGCCTCGCACCGGCGGGGCGAGTACCGGCTGCGCGCGTCCTTGGACACCCTCATCCCCCGCACCGGCACGGTCCGCACGACCGTGACCGGGCCGGACGGTTCGAGCACCGACGAGCGCACCGTGCCCCTCGCCGCCGGGCTCAACCGCCAGGAGTGGACCGTGCCGGTGGTCGACCCCGCACGGTGGTGGCCGCACTCGCTGGGCACGCCGACCACCGTCGAGGTGCGCACCGAGGTCGTGCTGTCGGACGACGACCCGGAACGCGGCGACGACCCGGTGAGCCACCGCGTCGTGCGGCGCTCCGGCATGCGCACGGTCGTG
Source organism: uncultured Actinomycetes bacterium (assembly GCA_903941145.1). Classification (GTDB taxonomy): domain Bacteria; phylum Actinomycetota; class Acidimicrobiia; order Acidimicrobiales; family Microtrichaceae; genus CAJANQ01. Next base: position 4,401 of record CAJANQ010000089.1, on the reverse strand, counting down.
CGTGGGACTGACGGCTGGCGGGTCAACGGCGAGCTGTTGTTCCTCCAGGGCGTGACGCTCCAGGCGCGTGGACCGGGCGCGCCGCCGGTCGACGGGCGGCTCCGCCGCGCCGTCGAGGCCGGGGCCGACCTGGTCCGGGTGGTCGGACGGCCGCCCTCCCCCGAGCTCCTCGACCTGGCCGACCAGCTGGGACTGCTCGTCTGGGCCGACCTGCCGGTGGTGGGACACCAGCACAGGAGCGCGGTCCCGAGGGCGGTGCGACAGGCCCGCCGGCTGGTGGCCGCCACCTCGCACCATCCGTCGGTGGCGCTGTGGTGCTGCCACGACCGCCGGGTGCTCGGCCGGGACCTGCTGGTCGGCGACCGGGCGCTGGCCGGCGCCGTCGGCACGGCAGACCCCGACGTCCCGGTCCTGCTCAGGGCGCCGGCACCCGCTGCCCAGGTCGCGGTCACACGCAGCCGCTGGCCATGGCGACGACCAGCGCCGCTGGTCGTGGCTGCGGACGGCACCGGGCCTGACGGTCTGGCCCGCCTCGTCGGGGCCGGCCGGGCCACCGCGCACGGCACCACCGCCGGGGTGGTCGTGCCCGAGCCCGTCGACCCGGCGGGGTGGGACCTGCTCGACGAGGTGTTCGCCCGTCGACCCCGCCCGTCGCGACGCGGCTGATACCTGCGGTCTGGTTGGGCCGGTGCCGCCCACGGCGGTAGTTTCGGTCCCGGTCCGGCAACCCTCCGCCGGCCCAGGACGTCCCCCCTTCCGGGGAACGGAGGAATGCGATGACCCAGACCATGGATCGCCCCGGGGCACAAGCCCCCGTCATCAACCCGAAAAAGGGTGGCAACAAGCCCTGGCCGCTGCAGGTGTGGTCGAGCGCCGTCGGCAAGAAGTGGGTCATGGCCGTGTCCGGCCTGGGCATGCTCGGCTTCGTGCTGGCCCACCTGTTCGGCAACGCCAAGATGTACCTCGGTGCCGCCGAGTACAACCACTATGCAGAGTCGCTGAAGCAGCTCCTGGTCCCGATCATGCCGGAGGGCCTCGTGCTCTGGCTGTTCCGCTTCGGGCTGATCGTGTTCCTGGCCCTCCACGTGGTCTCGGCCGCGCAGCTGACGGCCATGAACCGGCGGGCCCGGCCCACCCGGTACCAGTCCTCCCGTGACTACATCGCTGCCAACTTCGCCTCTCGGTCGATGCGCTGGACCGGACTCATCATGTTCCTGTTCATCGCCTTCCACCTGGCGAACCTGACCTTCGGCTGGCTGGTGCCCGGGTTCGTCCGGGAGGACGTCTACGGCAACGTGGTGGCCAGCTTCGAGCAGTGGCCCATCGCGGTCATCTACATCGCCGCCAACATCGCCGTGTCGATCCACCTGTTCCACGGCACCTGGTCGGTCTTCCAGAGCCTTGGGCTCAACAATCCCCGCTACAACGGGGTCCGCCGCGGCGTCGCCGCCGGCACCGCCACCGTGGTGGCCGTCGTCAACTGCTCGTTCCCGATCATGGTCCTCGCCGGCGTCGTCCACTGACGGCTGACGACGTACGCAAAGGAGATTCCACCGTGGCACTCACACTCGACTCAAAGATCCCTGACGGCCCACTGGCCGACAAGTGGACCCAGCACAAGTTCGACCTGAAGCTGGTCAACCCGAACAACCGTCGGAAGTTCGAGGTCATCGTCGTCGGGTCCGGCCTCGCCGGCGCCGCCGCCGCGGCCTCGCTCGGCGAGCTCGGCTACAACGTCAAGGTCGTCACCTACCACGACTCCCCCCGACGGGCGCACTCCATCGCGGCCCAGGGCGGCATCAACGGTGCGAAGAACTACCGGAACGACGGCGACTCGGTGCAGCGCCTCTTCTACGACACCATCAAGGGCGGCGACTACCGCTCCCGCGAGGCCAACGTGCACCGTCTGGCCGAGATGTCGGTCAACATCATCGACCAGGCCACCGCCCAGGGCGTCCCGTTCGCCCGTGAGTACGGCGGCCTGCTCGACAACCGCTCGTTCGGCGGCGCCCAGGTGTCCCGTACCTTCTACGCCCGGGGCCAGACCGGCCAGCAGCTGCTGCTCGGCGCCTACCAGGCGCTGGCCCGGCAGATCCACGCCGGCACCGTCACCCTGCTCAACCGCATGGAGATGCTCGACGTCGTCGTCCACGACGGCCGCGCCGTCGGCATCACCGCCCGCGACCTGCTCACCGGCGACATCAGCTCGCACTCGGCGCACGCAGTGCTCCTGTGCACCGGCGGCTACGGCAACGTCTACTTCCTGTCGACCAACGCAAAGGCCTGCAACGTCACGGCCACCTGGCGGGCCCACAAGAAGGGCGCGGCGTTCGCCAACCCGTGCTTCACGCAGATCCACCCGACCTGCATCCCGCCGGCCGACGAGTTCCAGTCGAAGCTGACGCTGATGTCGGAGTCGCTCCGTAACGACGGCCGCATCTGGGTGCCCAAGGAGTTCGACGAGCAGCGTGCTGCCGGCGACATCCCCGAGGGCGACCGCGACTACTACCTGGAGCGCAAGTACCCCGCCTTCGGCAACCTGGTGCCCCGCGACGTGGCGTCCCGCAACTCCAAGACCGTGGTCGACGAGGGCCGCGGCGTGGGCCCGCTCCGCAACGGCGTGTACCTGGACTTCTCCGACTCGATCAACCGGCTCGGCAAGGAGACCATCAAGGCCCGCTACGGGAACCTGTTCGACATGTACGAGCGGATCACCGGCGAGGACCCGTACTCGGTGCCGATGCGCATCTACCCCGCCACCCACTACACGATGGGCGGCCTGTGGGTGGACTACAACCTGCAGACCACGATCCCGGGCCTGTTCGCCCTGGGCGAGGCCAACTTCTCGGACCACGGCGCCAACCGTCTGGGCGCCTCGGCGCTCATGCAGGGTCTGGCCGACGGCTACTTCGTGGGACCGTCCACGGTGGCCGGCTACCTGTCCGGCCTGCTCGGCACCTCGCCGCTCGAGACCACCCACGAGGTGTTCACCGAGTCGGTCACCGAGACCGAGGACCGGGCCAAGCAGCTCCTGTCGGTCGGCGGCACCGGTTCGCCCGACCACTACGCCCGTGAGCTCGGCAAGATCGTCTGGGACTACTGCGGCATGGCCCGCAACAAGAACGGCCTGGAGAAGGCGCTCTCCGAGATCCCGGCGCTGCGCGACGAGTTCTGGAAGAACGTCAAGGTCCTGGGCGACAACGAGTCCATGAACCAGTCGCTCGAGAAGGCCCTGCGGGTCGCGGACTTCATGGAGTTCGCCGAGCTCAAGGCCAAGGACGCCCTCCACCGCGAGGAGTCCTGCGGCGGCCACTTCCGTGAGGAGCACCAGACCGAGGAGGGCGAGGCGCTGCGCGACGACGACAACTTCGCCTACGTCGCGGCCTGGGAGTACGGCGGCCCCGACATCAAGAACGACACCGTGCTCAACAAGGAGCCCCTGGTGTTCGAGAACGTGGCGCTGACGCAGCGCTCCTACAAGTGACGGCCGGAGGATCACGGCAATGAGCGAGACACTGCACCTCACCCTGAAGGTCTGGCGACAGACCGGGCCGTCCGACGGCGGGCACTTCGAGACCTACACGACCGACGTCGCCGACGACGCCTCGTTCCTCGAGATGCTCGACTACGTCAACGAGGACCTGATCGCGCACGACAAGGAGCCGATCGCGTTCGACCACGACTGCCGCGAAGGCATCTGCGGCAGCTGCGGCCTGATGATCGACGGCCAGGCGCACGGCCCGCAGAAGGGCACGGCCACCTGCCAGCTCCACATGCGGAAGTTCACCAGCGGCGACACGATCACGATCGAGCCGTGGCGTGCCGCAGGTTTCCCGATCATCAAGGACCTGGCCGTGAACCGGGCTGCGTTCGACCGCATCGTCGAGTCCGGCGGCTACATCTCGGTCAACACCGGTGCAGCCCCCGACGCCAACAACATGCTGGTCCCCAAGGACGCGGCCGACGCTGCAATGGACGCGGCCGCGTGCATCGGCTGTGGCGCCTGCGTGGCGGCCTGCCCGAACGGTGCCGGCAACCTGTTCACGGCGGCCAAGATGCAGCACCTCAACGTGCTGCCGCAGGGCCAGCCCGAGCGGTGGGCCCGGGCAGAGTCGATGGTCGAGACCATGGAGCAGTACTTCGGTTCCTGCACCAACCACGGGGAGTGCCAGGAGGCGTGCCCCAAGGAGATCTCGATCGACTTCATCGCCATGATGAACCGGGACTACATCAAGTCGAAGATGGTCAACCGCAAGCGCGGCGGCCAGAAGAAGCTCGGCTGACACAGCCAGTTCCATCCCGAACGTAGAGAGGGCCGTGGCGTCTGCCCCGGCCCACTCGACGTTCCGACCGCCGCACGGCCCTCGCCCCGGACGCGGACCGGGGGCCTGCACCGCGGGG
>CAJANQ010000088.1 GCA_903941145.1 uncultured Actinomycetes bacterium | reverse complement strand
TGGGTTGGTCGGCGTTGAGGAGCCCCTCGTAGGCCGGGAACTCCAGGGCGATGAGCTTGGTCTGCAGACGGACCGAGTCGACCATGAACGCTGCGCCGTCGGTCGACAGCACGACCGTGACCTCGGAACCGGCCTCGAGCAGGCGGGCCAGCTCGCCCAAGGCACGGGACGGAACGATGACGTGCTCGCCCTCGTCAAAGACCTTGGTACCGGGGAAGTCACGGATCGCCATGCGGAACGTGTCGGTGGACACCAGGCGGAGCGAGCCGTCCTCCGTGGTCATCTTCACGCCCATGAGCACGGCGCGGGAGTCGTCCTTCGAGGCAGCTCGGACGACCTGCTTGAGCCCGTCAGCAAGGTCAGCAGTCGCCAGCGTGATCTCTTCGCCGACCGTCTCGGCCGGCACCGGGTAGCTGACCGCCGGCACTTCCTGAAGACGAAACTCGGAGCGGCCGCTGCGGACGGTGAACCACTCGTCGCTCGAGTCGACCTCCACCATGCCCAGGTCGAGCGACCGGACGACGTCCACGACGATCTTTGCCTGGACGACCGCGATGCCATCTTCGAGACCCTTGACGTTCTCCGTGTCAGACAGCAGGAGGTCACCGTCGGAGCCGATCGCCGTGAGGGTGTCACCGACGACGCTCAGATGGATGCCGGCCCAGTGGCTGTGTGCTGCTGCAGCAGCTGCTCGTCCAGCAGTGCTGAGTGCCTTCACCAGCAGGTCTCGATCGCAACGGAACTTCACTGTCGTTCCCTTTCCCCAGTGCTTGGCCCGTAGATGTTGTTCATCAAGCAGTCGTAGTAGTGGGCCTTGTGGATTGTGGGAAACCTAGCCGAGCCCTTGCGGGGCGCGGACCGGTCGTCCACATGCTCGTCCCGCCGTCCACACGACGTCGACGGAATTACATGAATGTCTGTGGAGAGCCCTTCGTCAACGGGGTGTCGTCCCCGTCGCGATTCCGCTCCCATCGCGGTCGCGACCGCGCTCGCACACCCAGGTTGTCCACCGAACTGGTGGTGGTTATCCCCCGGAGTCGTTGTTGCCACGGTTGATCGTCTGGATCAGCGCGGTCACGTCCTCGTAGGTCTCTCGACGTTCCTTCATGAGCGTCGAGACCTTCTCGTAGGCGTGGATCACGGTGGTGTGGTCCCGGCCTCCGAACTCCTTGCCAATCTGCGGGTACGACAGCTCGGTCAGCTCTCGGCAGACGTACATGCCGATCTGGCGGGCATGGACGAGGTCCCTGGTCCTGCTCTTGGACGTCAGCTGAGCGACCTCGAGGCCGAACATCTTTGCCGTCTCTTCCAGGATGAGCGCCGGCGTGATCTGGCGCGGTTTGTTGGACCCGATGGTGTCGGTGAGGATTTCGCTCGCCATCTCCACGGTGACGTTCGTGTTGTTGAGCGTGGCGTAGGCCCCGACCCGGATGAGCGCGCCCTCGAGCTCCCGGATGTTGTAGGTGACGTTGTTCGCGATGAAGTCCAGGACGTCGTCGGGCACCTTCGACCCTGCCTGTTCGCCCTTCTTCCGCAGAATCGCCAGCCGGGTCTCGAAGTCGGGCGGCTGGATGTCCGTGATGAGGCCCATCTTGAACCGGCTGCGAAGCCGGTCCTCCAGGGTGGCGATGTTGTCCGGCGGCCGGTCCGAGCTCAGGACGATCTGGCTCTGGTTCTCGTACAGCGTGTTGAAGGTGTGGAAGAACTCCTCCTGCAGCTGCTCCTTGCCTTCCATGAACTGGATGTCGTCGACCAGGAGGACGTCGATCTCTCGGTAGCGACGCTTGAACTCCGGCTGGGAGTTCTTGCGGATCGCGTCGACGAACTCGTTCAGCAGCGTCTCGGTGGAGATGTACCGGACCCGGTAGCCGGGGTAGTTCTCCGTCACGTAGTTGGCGATCGCCTGCAGCAGGTGGGTCTTGCCCAGACCAGCGCTGCCGTACACGAAGAGGGGGTTGTAGGACTTGGCCGGCGTCTCGGCCACGGACAGCGCCGCCGCGTGTGCGAACCGGTTGGAGGGTCCGATGACAAAGGTCTCGAAGCTGTACCGGCGGGTGTTGGTGTCGGACTTCTGGACCGTCGGTGCGGCCGCGGTCGGCGCCGTCGCAGGCACCTGAACGGGGTCGAACTGCTCCCCGTGGTCCACATCTACCTCGATGGCCATGGAGAGTTCGGGGAAGCCGGCATCCGCAACGGCGGCCTCGACAAGTCCCAGATAGCGCTGTTCGATGCGCTGACGGATCATCTGGCTGGGCGCGCTGATGGTGAGCAGGTCGTCGGTGAGGTCTCTGAACACCACGTCCTGGAACGTCGAGGCCCAGACGGTGTCGCTGACCTGGTTGGCCAGAATCTCTGCTGCCTGGCTCCAGATCGCCAGTCCGTCCTGCTGCACGTGTTGCCTTCCTTCAGCCGGTCCACAGACGGTTCCACAATCTGTGGAAAACCGCTAGAACCCTTGTGATGACTGGGTTGTCGGCCCAGTGGGATCCACACGCCAAATCCGTGCGCCCATCGGGTGACCCCCCACCCGGACGGACCGACGAACGTACTGAGGGTCCTGAGGCGGTGCAAATTTTCCACAGGCTGGGCTGACCGAACTCCCAACACGGGGTGCGGTCCCCGAAGCTGGGTCGTACCGATGTTTGGCGCGAGGGCATCCCGCCTCCTAGGGTGGGCCACTGCGTTGTCGCGCTACGCCATTTTGGCGGGTGGTATTCGAGGCTCCGAAGGCCGACCACTGGCGGCAGCACCGGTCGTGACCGGTTCCGCATCACGCACCAGGAGTCACAGTGAAGCGCACTTATCAGCCCAACACCCGTCGTCGAGCCCGCAAGCACGGCTTCCGTCATCGCATGTCGGACCGCGCCGGTCGCTCGATCATCAAGTCACGCCGTCGCCGCGGTCGCCACCGTCTGTCTGCTTGATCGACGCGATCACCGACCGTGCTGACTTCCGAGCACTGCGGTCGAGCCGATGTCGAGGGGCCAGCGGCCCCGTTGCAGTGGTCGTGATGGAACGACCGTCGGCCGACCGAGCTGCCGTCGCCTTTGCCCTACCCCGCCGGGTGGGCTCTGCCGTCACGCGTAACCGCGTCCGCCGCCGGCTTCGGGAAATCTGCCGCGATCTGACGCAGAGTGGCGAACTTCCTGTCGGTTCGTACCTTTTCACTACCCGTGGTGACTGTACGCAGATCAGGTTCACCACTTTGCGTGGTCACGTTCTGACCGCTGTCCAGCGTGCGAACGGCGCGGCATGACCATGACGGCGGACCGCGAGGTCGAAGTAGCCACGACGTCGGGCACTGTGTCGGTGTCACCGTCGGCGCCGGCTCGTGGTGTGGTCAAGCTGATCACGCTCTACCAGCACGCTGCCGGGGGGAAACCCTCCCCCTGCCGCTACGTCCCGAGCTGCTCGACCTATGCGATCGAGGCGGTCCAGGTTCACGGAGCGGTGCGGGGCTCGTGGCTTGCTACCCGCCGATTGGCCCGTTGCCATCCCTGGGGGTCCCACGGCCATGACCCCGTCCCAGACCCAAGGAGGGACTGATGTTTGAAGGCTTCTTCGACTTCCTGGGGGCGATCCTCAACTTCTTCTACACGATCGTTCCCTTCAACAACCTGAAGTACGGCGTTTCGATCATGCTGCTCACGGTCCTAGTGATGACCGTGATCACCCCACTTACCATCAAGAGCACCAAGTCGATGCTGCAGATGCAGCGGCTCCAGCCCGAGATGAAGCGCATCCAGTCGATGTACAAGGACGACCGCGAGAAGCAGAACGCTGCGCTCATGGAGTTCTACAAGGAGAACCAGATCAACCCGCTCGGTGGTTGTCTCCCTGTGGTGGTGCAGATGCCGGTGTTCATCGTGATGTACCAGCTGTTGCGTGGCCTTACGGCCCGCCTGGGCGGTCTCGGGAGCGGCGCCGGCCACGTCATTGCCCAGAGTTCGCTCGACGAGAAGCTCACGCCCTGGATCGCTACGAAGCAGGACTTCAGGCCCGTGCACCTGAACCCGAGCACCGAGCTCTACCAGGCGCTCTCGAAGACGTATCGAATGGGGTTCCTGGGCATGGACCTCTCGCTGTCGGCCAGCCAGGTCCTGAAGACCGGTCTGCTGCTGACCATCCCGTACTTCGTGCTCCTGCTGATCATGCTGGTCACCGGCATCTACCAGAACAAGCAGCTCCAGTCCCGGAACACGTCGGGCAACGCGAACCCGCAGCAGCAGGCGATCATGAAGGCGATGCCGTTCTTCCTGCCGGTGTTCTCCTTCGGGTTCCCTGCCGGCCTGGCCCTCTACTGGTGCACGCAGAACCTTTGCCGGATCGGCACCAACGCCTACATCACCAGGAGCCTGTACCGGGACGATCACGAGGACGGTGTGATCGAGACCACCGCCACGGAGTCCAAGAAGGTCAACAAGGGCGGGTCGAAGGACCAGTCCGGGAGCAAGAAGGCGCTCCCGTCCAAGTCGAGCTCGAACGGTTCCACCGGCAAGAAGGCAAGCCCCAAGCAGGCCCCTAGCCGTGGTCCCGGCAAGAGCGCGAAAAGCCAGGCCGCCCACTCGAAGAAGAGCGGTGGGGCGTCATCGAAGCCGCGGCCCTCGGGCAGTTCAGGCGGCCGTAAGTCCGGTGAGCCGCGAGGCGGCACCGACAACCAGAAGAAGGGATAACCCATGGAATGGGTCGAAACAACAGGTAAGACCGTCGAGGAAGCCAAGGATCTGGCGCTCGACCAGCTCGGTGTGGACCACCAGGACGCAGAGTTCGAGGTGGTCGAGGAGCCCAAGACGGGTCTCTTTGGCCGTGTTCGAGGCGAGGCGCGAGTTCGCGCCCGGATCGCTCCCAAGTCCCCCCGCCCGAAGAACGATCGCCGTCGCGGTGGCCGCAGCAAGGGCAAGGGCGAGGGCGAGGGTCGGTCCAACCAGCGCGACGGCCAGCGGTCCAACGGCCGCTCGGACCAGCGCGACGGTGTGAACGCCGGGGGATCCCAGGGTTCCCGTCCCAAGTCACAAGGCGACTCTCCCAAGCGGGAGTCGCAGCCAAGAGAGGAGCGCCCGCCCATGGACGCTGATGAGCAGTGCAAGGTGGCGTCCGTGTTTCTGTCGGGCCTCGTCACGAGCTTCGGACTGACCGGTGAGGTCACCGCGAACCTTGACGAGGACGACTTCTTGAACGTTGGAGTTCAGGGTGAGGGTCTGGGACTTCTCATCGGTCCGGGCCTCAACACCCTTGACGCTCTCCAGGAGCTCACCCGTAACGCCGTGCAGCGCCAGGCCGACGGTCGTGAGTACGGCCGGGTGGTCGTGGACGTCGACGGCGTCCGCGCCCGTCGCCGGGCTGCCCTCGAGCAGTTTGTGGCTGACGCCGCCAAGAAGGTCGTCGAGACTGGTGACACCGTGGTGTTCGAGGTCATGTCCAGTGCTGACCGCAAGGTGGTTCACGACACTGTGGGCGACCTCGACGGCGTGGTCTCCGGTTCGGAGGGCGAGGATCCTCGCCGCCGGGTGGTGCTCAAGCCGGCCTGACGGCCCTCGATCCGGACCTGGTCCTCAACTCATGACCTCGGTCTTCTCTTTGCTCGGGCACCCCTACGGGGTGCCCGAGTCGCGTGCGGCGGCGCTTGAGCAGGTGCTCGAGCACAGCCGGGAACTGGGTTTCCTGGGGCCAGGACCTTCTGTGTTCCACGTGGAACATGCGCTCATGACGGTGTCGTTGTCCCCTGAGCGGGGACAGCTGTTGGACCTCGGGAGCGGCGGCGGGGTGCCAGGTCTGGTCGTGGCCGTGGCCCGGCCGGAGCTGGAGGTTGTGCTGCTGGACGCCATGGCCAAGCGGTGTGACTTCCTGGCTGAGTCGGTCCACCTCATGGGACTGACCGACCAGGTCTCGGTCCAGCACGGCCGGGCAGAGGTCCTGGCCCGCCGGCCTGATCTGAGGGGCCAGTTCGACGTGGTCACTGCGCGGTCCTTCGGTCCGCCGGCGGCTACCGCCGAGTGCTCGACCGGTTTTCTTCGTGTCGACGGACGGCTGCTGGTGTCCGAGCCCCCGGAGGACGATCCCTCCCGCTGGCCGGCCGGACCGCTCTTCGGGCTCGGACTGGAACTGGTCGGTCGTCACTCGGACGACCGCTCGACGGTGGCCGAGTTCCGACAGACGGAGCTCTGTAGCCCGGAGATCCCCCGTCGTGACGGGGTTCCGGCCAAGAAACCCCGCTGGTAGCGACGTCGCGACGCGGGTGTTCCACGTGGAACATCCGGCTTGACCGGACAGGACCTGGGGGGAAGGATGGTCCCCGACGTGCCCGGGCCTTCGGCCAGGACCGTTGTTCACCGCCGACGAAGGGTCCAGTACCGGATGTCCGACGAGAACTCGTCCGAATCCCCTGATCTCGCCGAACCGACGGCGTCCGAGGGCAGGGTCGACAGGCCGTTCCCGGGAGGGCAGTACGTGGTCCCGGCCCCAGCAGTGGTTGAGCCTTCCGAGCCGTCGACCGAGGTGGTCGAGCTGACCGAGGAGGAGCTCGACGCCGATCCCGACGAGATGTCCGACGAGGACGCCGCGGCTGTGCTCTCGCCCGCCGTGAGTGTCGAGCCCGAGCAGACCGGCCGACCGGTTCCGCCACTCCCCCGGATCATTGCAGTGGCGTCGCAGAAGGGTGGCGTCGGCAAGACCACCACCAGTATCAACCTGTCTGCGTTCCTGGCCGACCTTGGCCACCGGGTACTGGTCGTCGACCTTGACCCACAGGGGAACGCGCCGACGGGCCTCGGTTTTGACCGGCAGTCCCTGGAGCGCGACGTCTAC
>CAJANQ010000087.1 GCA_903941145.1 uncultured Actinomycetes bacterium | reverse complement strand
GATCTGATGCCCATGGAGCGGGCAGTGCCGGCCACCTGCAGGCCGGCCGACTCGATGTTGTCGGTGTTGAGGTCCGGCAGCTTCGTGCGGGCGATCTCCTCGACCTGCGCCTGGGTCATCGTGGCCACCGAGCCACGGCCCGGGGTCTGCGAGCCCTTGGCGATGCCGACGGCCTCACGGATGAGCACCGGCGTCGGAGGGGTCTTGGTGATGAACGAGAACGTGCGGTCCTCGTAGATCGAGATCTCGACCGGGATGATCGTGCCGCGCTGCGACTCGGTCCGGGCGTTGTAGTCCTTGCAGAAGTCCATGATCGCCACGCCGTGGGGGCCGAGGGCGGTGCCGACCGGCGGGGCGGGCGAGGCCTGCCCGGCCGGGATCTGGATCTTCACGATGGCGGTGACGTTCTTCTTGGCCATGGGTTCACTTCCTGGGCTGCGGCGCACGCGGCCGCAGAGAGGGACGGGTCATTGTGCTCGCCGCGGGGCGACGCGGTCAAAGCCCGCGCCGGTCCACTCGCTGCGGAGCGGGTTCCTAGAGCTTCGCGACCTGCGCGAAGTCGAGCTCGACGGGGGTCTCGCGACCGAAGATGTTGACCGAGACCTTGAGCTTCTCCTGGTCCTCGTTGATCTCGACGATCTGGCCGGTGAAGTCGGCGAACGGGCCTTCCTTGACCCGGACGCTCTCGTTCTCCTCGAAGCCGTGGTTGACCTTCGGCCTGGCGGCAGCGACCTCGCCCGTCTCGTCGGGGACGTCCACGGACAGGAAGTTCTCGACCTCGCGGCGGCTCAGGTGCGACGGACGGTTGCCGGCACCCACGAACCCGGTCACACCCGGGGTGTTGCGCACGACGTACCAGCTGTCGTCGTCGAGGCGGCAGCGGATCAGCAGGTAGCCGGGGAACATCTTCTTCTGGAGGTTGACCTTCTTGCCGTTGCGGAACTCCGTGACGTCCTCCATCGGGATGACGACTTCAAAGATGCGGTCCTCCATGCCCATGGACCGGGTCCTGGCCTCGAGGTTCTGGCGCACCTTGTTCTCGTAGCCGGACTGCGTGTGCAGCACGTACCAGCGGCCGGGGCGGTCGTAGGGCGACTCGGGCTTGGGGGCCGGCGCAGCGGCCTCCTCCTCGGCGGCAGCGACGGCTTCGGCCTCGGCGACGAGGTCCTCGTCCTTGACCCACTCAGAGGTCAGTCCGGTCGTCGCGAACTCCGGCTCCGTGGCCGGGACGTCGGATGCGGGCTCGGTCGCGGGGACGTCGTTGCCGGTATCGGGCTCGGTGATGGTGGTGTCGTCGGTCATGTGCAGGGTTCCTCGCGAGCGGGGCGGCGGTCGGTGGGTGGCGGGAGTCGGGTCAGAACAGGCCGGCGCCGAGTGCGCCGAGGCCCGTGGTGGTGGTCGTACCGGTGTCGAACAGGTTCTTGAAGAAGTCGCCGAAGACGACGTCGAGCACGAACACCAGTGCGGTGAAGGTGATCAGGGCGACCAGCACGATCATCGAGTAGCGGAGGACCTCCTGGCGGTTCGGCCAGGACACCTTGCGGAGCTCTGCCCGGACCTCCCTGACGAACTCGACGGGACGCGTGCGCTCGCCCTTGACCCGCTGCTGGGCAGCGGCGCGGCGGTCGCGGGGCGCGGCGGCCGGTGCGCCGTCGGCGCCCACCTGGCCGGACTTCTGCATCGCCCGCTTCTGCTCACGGTTCATCGCCATGACTGGCTGCCTCTGTCTCTCTGGTCGTTGTTGTCACTGCGCTGTCCGTGCTGCCGGGAACGTTCCCAGTACACGGACCGAGCAGGGCAGGTGGGACTCGAACCCACAACCGCCGGTTTTGGAGACCGGTGCTCTGCCAATTGAGCCACTGCCCTCGGATGTGTACACATCGCCGAGTCGCACCGGTCGGACACACCGGTTCCGGACGGCTCAGGAGGCCTACGTTAGACGGACGGCGCCGCGGCGGGCCACGCAGGGCCGGACGCGGCGAGGGCACCCGGTCGGGTGCCCCTCGTCCTGGGTACCTCGTTGCCCGGCCCGAGGGCCGGGAGGGGTGCGCTCAGCGCGTCTCCTTGTGGACCGTGTGCTTGCGGTCCCAGCGGCAGTACTTCTTGAGCTCGATGCGCTCGCGGTCGTTCACCTTGGACTTGTTGGTGATGTAGTTGCGACGCTTGCACTCGGTGCACTCGAGCGTCACGTGGACTCGCTTGTCGGAGGCCATTGCCTGCTCCGTCCTTGTTGGATGTCGGCCGAACGGCCGGGGGTCAAGTGTGGTCGGCGCCCCGGTGCAGGGGCAAGCCGGTTCGGCGAGCCGGTGGTCCTCGTCGCCGGCCCGTGGCGACGAGGACCGCCTGGCGGCCTGTTGGAAGATCGTTACTTGATGATCTTGGTAACTCGACCAGCACCCACGGTACGACCACCCTCACGGATGGCGAACCGCAGACCCTCGTCCATGGCGATCGGAGCGATCAGCTCCACCGACATCTCAGTGTTGTCGCCCGGCAG
>CAJANQ010000086.1 GCA_903941145.1 uncultured Actinomycetes bacterium | reverse complement strand
GGTCGTGTAGGTGTGGCTGGCGGTCGAACCGGTCCCGGTCGAGCCGTCGCCGAAGTCCCACGCGTAGGTCGAGACCGAGCCGTCCGAGTCCGACGAACCGGTGCCGTTGAACGTGATGGCGATCGGGGCCTGGCCCGATGCGGCCGAGGTCGTGAACGACGCCGTCGGCGCCACGTTCGGCGCTGCGACCGTGATGGTCTTGGTGGTGGTGCCGGTTAGGCCCTGGTTGTCGGTGACCGTCAGGCGAGCCGTGTAGGTGCCGCCGGTCGTGTACGTGTGCGAGGGGCTCGCGGTCGTGGCCGAGGATCCGTCGCCGAAGTCCCAGGCGTACGAGGCGATCGTGCCGTCGGGGTCCGACGAACCCGTGCCGTTGAACGAGATGGCGACCGGGGCCTGGCCCGACGTGGCCGAGGTCGTGAACGACGCCGTCGGCGCCACGTTCGGCGCTGCGACCGTGATCGTCTTGGTGATCGTGCCGGTGGCGCCCTGGTTGTCGGTCACCGTCAGACGGGCCGTGAAGGTGCCGCCGGTCGTGTAGGTGTGCGAGGCGGTCGAACCGGTCCCGGTCGAGCCGTCGCCGAAGTCCCACGCGTAGGTCGAGACCGAACCGTCCGAGTCCGACGAACCGGTGCCGTTGAACGAGATGGCGACCGGGGCCTGGCCCGACGTGGCCGACGCAGTGAACGACGCAGTCGGCGCCACGTTGGCGGCCGAGACCGTGATGGTCTTGTTCGACGACGAGGTTGCGCCCTGGTTGTCGGTCACCGTGAGGGTGACCGTGTAGGTGCCCTGCGAGAACGTCTTCGACGGGCTGGCCAGCGTCGACGAGGTGCCGTCACCGAAGTTCCAGGCGTAGGCGGCGATCGTGCCGTCGGGGTCCGACGAGCCGGTGCCGTTGAAGTTCACCGACAGCGGGGCCTGTCCCGTCTGGGTGGACGCCGTGAACGACGCCGTCGGCGCCACGTTCGGCGGCGAGACCACGACCGTCTTGGTCGAGGTGTTGGTGCCGCCCTTGTTGTCGGTGACCGTCAGCGAGACCGTGAAGGTGCCGGCCGAGGTGAAGGTGCGCGAGGCCGTCGAACCGGTGGCCGTGCCGCCGTCGCCGAAGTCCCACGCGTAGGTCGAGATCGTGCCGTCGGCGTCGGTCGAGCCGGTGCCGTTGAAGCTGATGCTGACCGGGGCCTGGCCCGAGGTGGCCGACGCCGTGAACGACGAGACCGGCAGCTGGTTGGCCGCAATGGTGATGGTCTTGGTGGTGGTGCCGGTGGCGCCCTGGTTGTCGGTCACCGTCAGACGGGCCGTGTAGGTGCCGGCGGCGGTGTAGCTGTGCGAGGTGGTCGAGCCGGTGGCCGACGACCCGTCACCGAAGTCCCAGGCGTAGGTCGAGACCGAGCCGTCGGAGTCCGAGGAACCGGTGCCGTTGAACGAGATCGACTGCGGAGCGATGCCCGAGCTGGCCGAGGTCGTGAACGACGCCGTGGGCGCCACGTTGGCCGGGGACACCGTGATGGTCCGGGTGGCCGAGTTGGTCGCCCCGTCGTCGTCGGTGACCGTCAGCGTCGCCGTGAAGGTGCCGGCCGTGGTGTAGGTGCGCGAGGCGGTCGAGCCCGTGGCCGACGAACCGTCGCCGAAGGTCCATGCGTAGGTAGAGATCGTGCCGTCGGAGTCGGTCGAGCCGGTGCCGTTGAAGCTGACGGCGAGCGGCGCCTGGCCCGAGGTCACCGATGCGGTGAACGACGCGGTCGGCGCGACGTTCGGCGGTGGCGGGGCCGACACCGTGATGGTCCGGGTCGTGCTGCTGGTGGCGCCCTGGTTGTCGGTCACCGTGAGCCGGGAGGTGTAGGTGCCCGCCGCGGTGTACGTGTGCGAGGTGGTGGCCCCTGTCCCCGAGGTGCTGTCGCCGAAGTCCCAGGCGTACGAGCTGATCGAGCCGTCCGAGTCGGACGAGGCAGTGCCGTTGAAGTTCACTGCCAGCGGCGCCTGGCCCGAGGTGGCCGACGCGGTGAACGACGCGACCGGCGACTGGTTCGGCAGCGGCGCGGTCACCACGATCGTCTTGGTGACGGACACCGAGTCGCCGTCCGGGTCGCTGAGCGTGAGACGCGTCGTGTAGGTGCCGGCGCTGGCGTAGGTGTGCGAGGCCGTGAGGCCGGTGGCCGTCGACCCGTCGCCGAAGTCCCACGTGTACGTGCCCGGCGTCTTGGTCACCGTGGACGTCGCGGCCGAGAAGGCGACCGAGAAGGGTGCGGGGCCGTTGAGGAGCGTGGGCGTGGTGGTGATCTTGGCGACCAGGCCCTTGCCGAGGACCGGGGCGGTCGTGGTGGCGAGGACGACGGTGTTCTTGCCGGCGGCCGAGGGCAGCAGCAGGTTCTGGTTGATCACGCCCTGCACGTCGAACGGGTTGTAGGGGTTGGTCGGGGTGAAGATGCTGCCGCCGGGGTTGGGGCAACCGGTCGCGGCGGGCACCGAGAACGAGTTGTTGACGAGGACCACTGCGCCGGTGACTGCCGAGTAGTTGACGCCGGCGATCGCGGTGTTGGGGGCCGGCGGAGCCGTGACGCCGGTGATGAGCGCGTTAACGTCGATGGGGCTGCCGGTCGTGCCGATGTTGCAGTTCGAGCCCAGGTCTGCGCCGGCCGCGTTGCCGGTGAGCGAGATGTAGAACTTGAGCCGGATCGACGCCACGCCCGTGAGCGGGTTGAGCGTGCCGGTCTGGGTACCGACCGCCTTGACCTTCGCGAACACAACGGACAGCACGCCGTCGACCGGGTTCACGATCTTGATGAAGTAGGTCGGGAACGAGACCGAGGCGGCGGGGATCGACACGTTGCCTGCGGAGTCGATGGTGCCGTTGATCGTGGTGGCCTCGAGCGCCTGGACGCCGGGGATCAGCTCGGAGTTGTCGACCGCGGAGGCGCACTGCGGGTCGGCGACGGAGCCGGCGGGCGGGACGAAGTCGATCTTGCCGTCGCCCGGGCCCGAGGCGGAGTCGAAGTTGTCGACGCCGTCCTGGCACTCGGCGAGGGTCTTGGGCGTGAGGTCGAGGAGCTGGTTGCCGAGGGCGATGTAGCCACCGGTCGGGTTGATGGAGAACGCACCCGGGTTCGAGACCTTCTGCGCGTCGGCACTCGACGTGACCAAGAGCGCGGACAGCATGACCACTGCTGCAGCTGCTGACGCGAGTCGCCCAAATCGCTTCATCGATCCTCCCCGGATCCCCCCTGTCGGACATGCCCCTGTCCGACGTTCTGAGCCATCTTCAACGCCTTTTTGGACAGGCGTCAAGGAGGTCGTGGGGCCGGGCGACGACTGCGTCCCGATTCGCGCCCGGACCGCGCGCACGCGACTACTCAGCGTGAGATTCGGGTGGAGTCAGGCACGCGCGGGCAGGCCGATAGGGAAACTGCCCAGACGAGGGAGACCTCAGGGACGGACGGGCGGCGACGACTGCGCGGTGCGCGACGGGTCGCGCTCCACCACCGGGTCGAGGATCGCCTCGACCTGCGCGACCAGGTCCTCGTCGAGGACCACGTCCGCGGCGACGACGTTCTCGGTGAGCTGCTCGGGCCGCGACGCGCCGACGATGGCCGACGCGACGTTGGGGTTGCGCAGCACCCACGCCACCGCGAACTGCGCGGGCGTGAGTCCGGCCGACTCGACGAGCGGCACGACCTGGGCCACGCGCTCGAGCACCTCGTCGCGCAGGAACTTCACGACGAAGTTCGCGCCGCCCATCTCGTCGGTGGCGCGCGTGCCCTCGGGCAGGGTCGCACCCGGCGCGTACTTGCCGGTGAGCACACCCTGTGCGATCGGCGACCACACGATCTGGCTGAGCCCGAGCTCCTCGCACGTCGGGACGACCTCGTCCTCGATCACGCGCCACAGGAGCGAGTACTGCGGCTGGCTCGACACGAAGGGGACCTTGAGCTCGCGGGCGAGCTCGGCACCAGCACGGATCTGGTCGGCGGTCCACTCCGACACCCCGACGTAGAGGACCTTGCCCTGACGCACCAGGTCGGCGAACGCCAGCATCGTCTCCTCGAGCGGCGTCTCGTGGTCGAACCGGTGGGCCTGGTAGAGGTCCACGTAGTCGGTGCCGAGCCGGCGCAGCGACGCGTGGCAGGACTCCATGACGTGCTTGCGGGACAGCCCGCGGTCGTTGGGCCCCTCCCCCGTCGGCCAATACACCTTGGTGAAGAGCTCGATGGACTCGCGACGCACACCCTTGAGCGCCTCGCCCAGCACGACCTCGGCCTTCGTGCCGGCGTAGACGTCGGCGGTGTCGTAGGTGGTGATGCCGGCGTCGAGCGCGGCGTGCACGCAGGAGATCGCGGCGTCGTCGCCGACCTGGGACCCGTGGGTGATCCAGTTGCCGTAGGAGATGGCGCTGACCTTGAGGCCGGACCGGCCGAGGAAACGGTGCTGCATGGCCCGGACCCTAGGGCGCGCAGCGCACTGAGGAGGGCAGGCTCAGCCGAAGAAGACGACGAGCAGCACGGTGACGAGTCCCATCACTCCGACGCCCAGGAGGAACTCCCACAGCAGCCGACGGCCCCGCCCCTCGAGACCTCGCCGCGGTGAGACGGTGTCGTCGCCGGTGGGGACCGGGTCGCCCTCGGGGACTGCGTCGTCGAAGGGAGCAGTGCCGTCGAACTCGTCGCTCATGGGCCGCACCGTAGCGAAGCACCGGCCGAGGCTCAGGCCTCGACCGCCCGCTGCAGCTCCTTGAGGTCGGCGACCACCTGAGCGCGGCCCACGTGCACCGGCTCGCCGTCACGGACCACCGCGCGGCCCTCGACCCAGACGTGACGGACGTCGCTGCGGCCCGCCGCGTAGACCACGGTCGACACCGGGTCGAACACCGGCTGGGTGTGGGG
>CAJANQ010000085.1 GCA_903941145.1 uncultured Actinomycetes bacterium | reverse complement strand
CCGATCTCGTTCGTGCTCGGTCCGCACGCGAGCGGCTACACGGTGCACGACCCCGCCTACGACTACCTCTTCAACTCCTACTACGAGGCCGTCGGTGCCCGGTACCCGCGGGCACAGCGTGGTCTGGTCTCGCGGCCCGGCGTGGCCGAGGTCGGTAGGTACCGCTCCCACGTCGACCAGCACATGCAGGCACTGCTCGACGGGTCGGGTGCCGACCAGCTGGCCGACCTGGTCGAGCTCGGCCTGCACCACGAGCAGCAGCATCCGGAGCTGCTCCTCATGGACATCTGCCACGTGCTCCGCCAAAGCCCGCTCCGCCCCGTGTACGCACCCGCTCCCGCTCCCACCGTCGGAACTCCCTCGCTGGGCTGGCACGACATAGACGGCGGGGTGGTCACGGTCGGCCACGACGGCGACGGGTTCTCGTTCGACAACGAAGGACCCGCCCACCAGGTGCTGCTCGAGCCGTACCGGCTGGCCGACCGGGTCGTGACGTGCGGCGAGTGGCTCGAGTTCGTCGCCGACGGCGGGTACACGCGCCACGACCTCTGGCTCTCCGACGGCTGGGCAACGGTCAACGCCCAGAGCTGGGACTCCCCGCTCTACTGGGAGCAGGTCGACGGGGCGTGGCACGAGTTCACGCTGCACGGTCTCCGGCCGGTCGACCCGGCCGCGCCGGTCGCGCACCTCAGCCACTTCGAGGCCGACGCGTTCGCGCACTGGGCCGGGGCACGGCTCCCCACCGAGTTCGAGTGGGAGCACGCCGTGACCTCGATCTGCGGGTCCGCAACGACCGATCCGGCACCCGGCTCCTTCGCCACGAGCCCGGTCGCCGGCACCGGGCCGATGGCCGACCGGTTCGGACAGGTCTGGCAGTGGACGTCCTCTGCCTACCTGCCCTACCCCCGGTTCCAGCCCGCCGCCGGTGCCGTCGGCGAGTACAACGGCAAGTTCATGTCGGGCCAGATGGTGCTGCGCGGCAGCTCCTGCCTGACCTCGGGCGGCCATGCGCGGCCCACCTACCGGAACTTCTTCCCGGCCTCCGCACGGTGGGTCGGGGCAGGGCTCCGGCTCGCCGCCGACCGCTAGGTTGCCCGGGTGAACGACCGGCTGACCGTCGACGTCCATCTGGACCCGTCCGAGCTCGAGGCTGCACTCCGCGCCGACGTGCTCGCGGGCCTGGGCGGCCGGCCGTACTCCTTGCCCCCCAAGTGGTTCTACGACGCGGCGGGCAGCGAGCTGTTCGACCAGATCACGACGCTCGACGAGTACTACCCCACCGAGGCAGAGCGGGCGGCGCTCCAGCAGTGCGCCGAGCTGATCGTCGGCATCTCCGGCGCCGACACCGTCATGGAGCTCGGCAGCGGCAGCTCCGACAAGACCCGGGTGCTGCTCGACGCCTTCTCGGCCGCCGGACAGCTGCAGCGGTACGTCCCGTTCGACGTCAGCGAGACCGCGCTACGCAGCGCCGCCGACTCGCTCGTGGCCCGCTACCCGGACCTGCAGGTGCACGGCGTGGTCGGCGACTTCGACCGTCACCTCGACCGGCTCCCCACCGACGGCCTCCGGCTGCTGATGTTCCTGGGCGGCACGCTCGGCAACTACACGCCCGGCCCCCGAGCCACTCTTCTGGCGCAGATGGCCGCCACCCTGCGCGCCGGCGAGTGGCTGCTGCTTGGGACCGACCTGGTCAAGGACACCGGCCGGCTGGTGACCGCCTACGACGACGCGGCCGGCGTGACCGCGGCGTTCAACCTCAACGTGCTCCGGGTCGTGAACCGCGAGCTGGGCGCCGACTTCGACGTCGACTCGTTCGAGCACGTCGCCCTCTGGAACGCCGACGCGGAGTGGATCGAGATGCGGCTCCGGGCCGGGCGCGACATGACGGTCCGCGTCCCCCCGCTCGACCTCGAGGTCCCGCTGGTCGCCGGCGAGGAGATCCTCACCGAGGTGAGCGCGAAGTTCCGGCGTGACGGCATCGCCGCCGAGCTCGCCACCGCCGGGTTCGAGGTCGTCGAGTGGTGGACCGACCCGGCCGGCGACTTCGCGCTGAGCCTGTCGCGCCGCACCGACTGAGCAGACCGGCTGCTCGCTGACCCGCTCGGCCCCGACGAAGGTTGAGTACTCGGCGACACTGAGTTGAACGGCGTCGCCGACCATGTCTCTGGTCGGTGGACGGGTCGTCTGGGAGGGTCCCGCACACACATCCCCCCGTGCTGGAGAGGGCCGCATGAGGGCCCGCCCACCGACACCTTCGGGGTCGCGACGACCCTGGTCGACGATGGAGGAGGTCGCCGTGCGAGTCCTGGGAAAGGTCGCTGTCGTCACCGGCGCGGCCCGAGGGATGGGCGAGTCGATGGCCCGGCTGCTGGTGGCCGAAGGCGCTCGGGTCGTCCTTGCCGACGTGGAGGACGACGACGGCGTCCGGGTCGCCAAGGACCTGGGGGACGCGGCGGCGTACACCCACCTGGACGTCACCTCGGCCGACGGCTGGCAGTCGCTGCTCCGCACGACGGAGTCGCTCTTCGGCGTCCCTGACGTGCTGGTGAACAACGCTGGGATCCTTCGCGTCGGCAACATCGTCGACACCGACCCCGCCGTGTTCCGAGAGGTGCTCGACGTGAACCTCACCGGCGCGTTCCTGGGCCTCCGGACGGTCGGTGGTGCCATGGCGGCCCACGGACGGGGCTCGGTGGTCAACATCTCGTCGACCGGCGGCCTCATGGGGTACTCCACCCTCAGCGCCTACGTAGCCTCCAAGTGGGGACTCCGCGGACTCACCAAGACCGCCGCGCTCGAGATGGGACCTTCAGGAGTGCGGGTGAACTCCGTGCACCCTGGCGCCGTTGCCACACCAATGATCGGTGCCGTCGGCCTCGACGCCATGCTGGAGCCGCCGGCGCCCGGGATCGTCGACACTGACCCACAGCTCGTGGCGGCGGACGCCATGTCGACCGACCAGCCCATCGCCCGAGCCGGTCGGCCGGTCGAGCTGGCCCGGCTGGTGCTGTTCCTGGCGTCGGACGAGTCGTCCTACTGCACCGGCGCGGAGTTCGTGGCCGACGGCGGTGCGACGGCCGGCCGGGACCTGGGTGGGTCGCTCGACGACCTCGGCGGCGACTGAGGCCCGCTAGCGCTTGCGCTGGTCTCGCAGCAGCACTTCCTGCGAGACCGTCGCCACGTGCTCGCCGGTCGCCGAGAAGACGTGGCCCATGGCCAGGCCGCGGCCACCCACAAAGGTGTGGCAGGTCACGTCGTGCAGGTGCCACTCGTCCGCGCGCATCGGACGGTGGAACCAGATCGTGTGGTCCAGGCTGGCGGTGAACAGCACCTGGTGCAGCACCTCCGGCGGCTCGGACCGGACCGGGTGGGCCCGCACGACGGCGTCGGTGGGCAGGTCGTCGGAGATGTAGGCCAGACCGGCGGCGTGGTCCATCGGGTCGTCACCCATGTCGTCCGTGATCCGGAACCAGGCCAGCGCACGGCCCCGGCCGTCACGCTCGGAGGTCGGCCGGCGGTCGATCGGCACCATGCAACGGCGGAACACCGGGCTCCACGACTCCTCGACCAGCTCGTCGGGGGTCGGCACGCCCTCGGGCGGCAGGATCGCGGCGACGTCCTCGGACGGTTCTGGCAGCTGGAAGCTGGCCTCGAGGTTCAGGATCGCCCCGACGGCCTGGCGGGCGACGACGCGGCGGGTCTCGAACGACCGGCCGTTGCGGATGCGGTCGACCTCGTAGCGGACCGGCTCGGTGTGGTCGCCACGGCGGATGAAGTAGGCACGCACCGAGTGGGCCACGAAGTGGTCCTCCACCGTCGAAGCAGCCGCCCTGAGTGCCTGGGCCACGATCTGCCCGCCGTACAGCCCGCCCCACGGGTAGCGCGGGCCGATGCCCACCATCACGTCTGGGCCGTGGTCGGCCAGGTCGAGGATCGTTCGTAGGTCCACGGTGCTCCGTTGGGGCGAAGTAGGTCGGCCCGAGGGTAGTCCCCGACGATCAGCGAGGGTCGAAGGTCAGGTGGTCCGAGACGTCGCCCCACAGCTGCGGCACCATCCGCCGACGGGCGAACCGCCAGGCACCGTCGATCCGGACGAACACGTCGTCGTACCGGCCGACCACCACGGGCTGCAGCGGCACCAGCTCGGTGGCCTGGAACACGACGAACCGCGACCGGGCGCGGAGCTGATCCGGCCCGTCACCCGCCTCCACCACCACGTTGGTCACCAGGTGCGCCGTGCGCGGGGTGCCGTCGGCGTGGAGCTTCGTCGTGCCCTCGTACATGGCCAGCACCTGGTCGCGGCCGGTGGCCACGACCGTGCCGTCCTCAGTCTGGATCTCGGCCTCGGCCAGCACCTCGGCCACACCGGCGAAATCGCCTGCGTCGATGGCGTCGGAGTACGCCGCCAGGAGCGCCGTGACGGCGTCGCGGTCAGCGGGGTCGACCGTGTCGGAGCTGGGCATCCACTCATTCGACCACAGCGGCCACGTCATCCGGTCGACGTTGCCGACCTGTTCCCGCCGGGGCCGGGCGGGGCTAGCGTGACCCCGGT
>CAJANQ010000084.1 GCA_903941145.1 uncultured Actinomycetes bacterium | reverse complement strand
GGGAACGGCTGACCAGGGCGCCACGCGGTGCGGGCCGGCCGCGCCCGGCGCACCGACGGGCCGTCGCGGACCAGGTCCTCGAGCACGTGGACGCCGGCGCCATGGGGCCCGGCGAAGGGATCGGGGTCGGTCGTCGGCTGGTCGTCCCGCACGGGCCGTCCTCGAGTCGGTCGCGGCGGGGCCGCGACATCAAGGAGGAAGCCCGACGAACCTAGGTCGGCACCAGCTAGCCGTCATCCGGTCCGACCGGGGATCAGTCCCCGGCGGGGCCCGGCGTCAGTCGACGACGGGACCTGTTGCCGGGGCGATGCCCATCCGCCGCCACAGCACGGTGGCCGCCGGGGTCATGAGGCCGGCCTCGGCGACCAGCTTTCGGGTCTTGGCGGTCGCGTCGACCAGGAGCTGCTTCGACTCGTCCGACCGCTCGGCCCGGCGGACTTGGTCGACCGGGGCACCGACCGACTTCAGCAGCGACCGGGACGGGAACACCATCATCCGGGTCATCAGGCCGAACAGCACCGGGGCGTAGAGGGCCATCACCGTGCGTCGCCAGCGCGGGATGCGGGGCACCTCACGCTTCACGTACTGCCGGGCGAACGAGAGGTGGCGGGCCTCCTCGGTCAGGTGGATCCGCATGATCGTCCGCACGAGCGGGTGGACGTCGTCGGCCTGCAGGTGGAGCCGCTGCACATGGTCGACCGGGTCCTCTCCGCCGAGCACGAACAGGAAGAACAGGCCGGGGAAGTGCCGGGCCATCCGCACCACGTTGGCCGAGGCGACCTTCCGGGGGAACGGGAGGCCCTTCACCTTCATGCCGGAGCGCGAGATGAACTCGTTGAACATCATCGTGTGCTGCGACTCCTCGATCACCTCGTGGTGGAGGTACCGGAACTCGGGCTCGCAGTCGGTCAGCCAGAAGGCCTGGAGCAGCAGTCCGCGCTGCAGCACGTTCTCGAACTCCCAGCCGATCCGCATGCCCGTCGCAATGCGCATGAGCCCGACGCGGGCCTGCTCGGCATCGGGCAGGGACCGGTACCAGTCGGTCTGGGCGAGCGGGTCGACGTCGATCAGGCGGAACCGGGGGTCGTCGGCCCGGACCTGCATCTCCGGGTCGTCCCACGGCACGTCGGTGTACGCGTCGAAGTGCTTGTCCACCGACTGCCGCGACAGACGGGCGACGACGCTGCGGAAGACCGTGTCGCGGCCCTCGTCGGTCGACACGTCGACGGTCTCGGGGGCGACGGTCGAGGGGGCTTCGGTGAGGCTCATGACGACTCCTGTTCAGATCCGGTCGAGGGCGCCGAGACGGCTGGCCGCGCGGCTGGGGAGGATGCGGTGGAGGCCCCAGCCGACGTGCGACTCGGCACCGACCGGGACGACGGAACGGTTGCGGCGCACCGAGTCGACGACCGCCTCGGCGACCAGCTCGGGGGCGTGGCCGCGGCGGAACGCCTTCACGGTGCGGTCCCGTGACGCGGCACGGGCGCCGACGAACCGGGTGCTGTCGATGATCGGCGTGTTGATGACCCCCGGACAGATCGCGGTCACGCCCACGCCCGACGACTGCCAGTCCGCCCGCAGGCACTGCGAGAGCATGAGCACCGCCGCCTTGGTCGTGCAGTAGGCCGACTCGGTGGCCCGCGGCGTGAAGCCCAGGCCCGACGCGAGGTTGACCACGTGGCCGGCGCGCCGGGCGACCATGGCCGGGCCGAACGCTGCGCACCCGTTGCGGACGCCCTGCAGGTTCACCCCCAGGATCCAGTCCCAGTCCTCGTCGGTCATGTCCAGGAAACGGCCGGTCATGCCGACGCCGGCGTTGTTGACCAGGATCCCGACCGGGCCGACCTCGTCCTCGACCGCCGCGGCCAGCCCGGTGACCGCGGCACGGTCGGCGACGTCGACGGTGTAGCTGGGCCCGGCGGTGCCGCCCCGGCCGACCTCCTTGGCGATGCGCTCGGCGGCCGTGGTGTCGACGTCCACGCTCACGACGGTGGCGCCGGCGGCGGCGAGCGCCAGGGCGGTGGCCCGGCCGATCCCGCTCCCTGCGCCAGTGACCACTGCGACCCGGCCCGCCGGGTCGGTACCGCCTCGTGCAACCTTCTTTGCAGCTCCTGCCATGCGAGGAACTTTACATCGACTGATGTCAAGGTCAACAGCACCGTGACATCGAACGATGTGACAGTTGTCCCCCGTCGGTACACTCCCCCCGTGCCCGACCAGACCGCTGCGACCGCCCCGGACCACCGGGAGTACCGCATCGAGGAGCTCGCCGAGCGCTCGGGAACGACCGTCCGCAACATCCGCGCCTACCAGGACCGCGGCCTGCTGCCGCCTCCCCGCAGGGAGGGGCGTGTCGGCCTGTACGACGACGGCCACCTGTCCAGGCTCACGCTCGTGGCCGAGATGCTCGACCGGGGCTGGACGCTGGCCAGCATCGGCGAGCTCATGGAGGCGTGGCAGCACGGCCAGGACCTGGGCGACCTGGTCGGACTCGGCGCCGCCATCACGGCGCCGTGGTCGGACGAGGAGCCGTTCACCCTCACGCTCGGCGAGCTGGCCGAGCGGTTCGGCGGCGAGCTGCCGGACGCAGGAATCGACCAGGCCGACGAGCTCGGCGTGCTCGAGCTCATGGAGGGCGGCGACGTCCTGGTGCTCCGGCCCCGGCTGCTGGAGGCCGGCATCGCCCTCTACCGCGCCGGGATCCCGATGGAGCTGGTGCTCAACCACGCCATGTCGCTGCGCACCGACATCGACCGCATCGCCGAGCGGTTCGTGGACCTGGCCGCGTCCGAGCTGTTCGACGCCGTGCCCGACCCCATCCCGGCCGAGGACCTGCCGCGCCTCACCGAGCTGGTGCTGCAGCTGCGGCCGCTGGCCCAGAAGGCGGTGGACGCCGAGCTGGCGGTCGCCATGGAGCGCCACGTGCGGGCGCGCCTTGGTGAACGGATCGACCGGCTCGTCGGCCCGGCGCCGGACCAGCCGGACGCGTCCTG
>CAJANQ010000083.1 GCA_903941145.1 uncultured Actinomycetes bacterium | reverse complement strand
CCGGCGTCTACTCCGGCAAGGTCGGCGGCCGCTACCCCGTCCCCGGCCGCACCGGCCGCCGCTCCGAGGTCGTCATCACCTGGAACAACCCCGTCACCTGACCCAACCGCAACGCCAGGCCAACGCCTGCAGCACAGGGCCCCGCCACGGCGGGGCCCTGTCGCGTGTCGACCCAAGAATCTCCGGTACCCCGGGGATATCCAGCCTGCCTGCGGTCAGCCGCTGGACACCCGACCGGTGCCCTGCGCCAGGTGTGGCGATCCGCCGGACCTGAGGTGATGACTCGCCGGCTCCGAGAGCGCAACCTCACTTAAACCACATACGGCGTGAGGAGCCGTGGGCACAGATTGACCGATCGGTCACTTGCGGGGACCCGTTCCGGTTACTTCTCCGAATGACCGGCCCACGGCTTGTCGGTCGTGCCCGCCGTCGTCAAAGTCGGCGGCATGACCCCCCGAGCCAGTTTCAAGCGCCGCTCCATCTCTGCTGCCCTGTGTGTGGCGGTGGTCCTCTCTGGCCTCGGTGCCGTGGCGGGCCCCGCTACGGTCGCCGTGGCTGCGCCGCCGCCGGGACCCGGCGGGGTGACGGACGGTCTGCTGACGTGGCTCGACGCCGCCGACCCGGACGCAGACGGCAACCCGGCCAACAATCCCGCCGACGGCACCGCCCTCAACACGTGGAAGGACCTGTCCGGCAACGACAACGACGCGGTGCGCCTTGCCGGCAAGAACGCAGGTACGTACACCACTGCCCCCGCCGGCTCGATCAACGGACAGGCCACCGTCGACTTCCGACGTGTGAACGACGGACAGGGCTCCATCTACGACATTCCGGGGGTTGACGTGCGGGCGGTCACCCACGAGGACCTGACGCTGTTGGCCGTCTACCGGCCCAGGACGCTGGAGATGAACAACGGGGTGTTCGGCAACGACAACGGGAACTGGGACCGCTTCTTCCTGTCGTACATCCCGTTCTTCGGTAACGGGGTCGACGACGGCGTAGCCAGCCTCGGCCCGGCTCAGCGTGGCGTCGTCGTGCCTCGCGCCGGCGTGCGCGGGACGGTCCGGCTGATGACCCTGGCGTACGACGGGAACGTGACCGGCACGACCAACCAGGGTCCGACCGACGGTTCCGCGGTCTACTTCAACGGCGAGGTCGTCCGGCGGTTCACCGACAGCACCCACCCCTCCGACGCGCAACGCTCCCTCCGGGTCGGCTGGGACGGCGACAACAGCGTGTTCGACGGCCACATCGCCGAGGTCGTCGTCTACGACCGCGTGCTCACCAACGAGGAGCTGCGCGACGTCAACTACTACCTGTCGCTCAAGTACGACTTCACTGTCGCGACCCCGCTCACGCCGCCCGGCGCGCCCACCAACCTGGTTGCAGCCCCCGCCACTGGGGAGGGCCCGATCAGCTTTACCCCCGGCGCGGACGGCGGCAGTCCCATCACCAACTACGAGTACAGCCTGGACGGCACTAGCTGGGTGCCGTTCTCGCCGGCGGTGACCTCGGGTCCCGTCACCGTGCCCGGGCTCGAGGACGGCGTGCCCCACCAGGTGTGGCTGCGGGCGGTGAACGCCGTCGGCCCGGGCGACCGGTCCGCGCCGGTCACGGTGCTGAACCCGAAGGTCCCGGACGCCCCAACGGGCCTAGTTGCGGCCCCGCACGACGGCAGCGCCACGATCGCGTTCACCGACGGTGCCGACGGCGGAAGCCCGATCACCGGCTACGAGTACAGCATCGACGGCGGTGACTGGACGGGGCTGCCGGGTGAAACCAGCTCGCCGGTCACCGTCGACGGGCTTGCCAACGGTGCGACCTACAGCCTGCGGCTCCGCGCCGTGAACGCAGTCGGTGCCGGTGCGCCGTCGCTGCCCGTCATCGTCGAGCCGGTGCCCGGCCCTGCGCTGCCGGACCCGCCCACCGCACTCGTCCCGACCCCAGGCGACGCATCGGCCTCCATCGCCTTCACGGCGCCAGTCAGCGACGGTGGCAGCCCGCTGACGAACTACGAGTACAGCATCGACGGCGGACTGACCTGGGTGGCCTTCGGCCCGGTCGACGCTGCAAGTCCCGTGGTGCTGACCGGACTGACGAACGGCACGACCTACGAGGTGGTGCTTCGCGCCGTCAACGCCGTCGGTGCAGGCGAGCCGTCTGAGGCCGTCACCGTGGTTCCTCGCACCGTGCCCGGCGCACCCACAGCGCTCTCCGCCACACCGATGAACGGCGCTGCGGCCGTCAACTTCACCGCACCGGCGGACGACGGCGGCAGCCCCGTCACCAACTACGAGTACAGCACCGACGGCGGCACGACCTGGGTGCCGTTTGACCCGGCGGAGCCGGTCAGCCCCGTGGTCGTCAACGGCCTCACGAACGGCGCGCCGACGTCGATCGTGCTGCGGGCGGTCAACGAAGTCGGCGCCGGTCCCGCGTCGAGCCCGGTCCTGGTCACGGCCGTAGCCGCAGTCACTTCGGCACCCGTCTGGACCGACTCCACACTGGCCACGCCGGCCCGCGGACGTCCCTACTCCGACGGCGTGCTGGCCGTCGGCGACGGGCCGATCACGTACCTGGTGGTCGGTGGACTCGGCTCGCTCCCGGCCGGACTCACGCTCAACCCGACTACAGGAGCGGTGACCGGTACGCCGACGACGGCAGGGCCCTACCGCTTCACGATCGCCGCAACCAGCTCGTACGGCTTTGTGCTCGCCGCGTTCAGCGGCACCGTCACCCAGCCCCGGACCGGAGTCATGGGTGCCGTCTCGTTCATCGGCACCACCGGCAGGCTGCAGCCCGAAGGCCGCCGCGCCCTCGACCTGCTCGCCGCAGCGGTCCCCCGCGGTGCGCAGAACGTGCAGGTCCAGGTCTTCGGCTGGGCCGAGGCCAGGCGCACCACCCGCGCCGTCCTCCAGCTCGGCGCCACCCGCGTCAAGGTCACCACCGCAGAGCTCAAGCGCCGCGGCGTCGCCGGCGTCTACTCCGGCAAGGTCGGCGGCCGCTACCCCGTCCCCGGCCGCACCGGCCGCCGCTCCGAGGTCGTCATCACCTGGGACAACTAGGTCAGGCCAGTGAGCAGATGCTTCCGTCGACCTTGACCTGCTCGCCGACCAGACCCGGGCCCGTGACCAGCGCATTGAGCGCCGGGTCCTCGGTCGTCCCGACCCAGCGGTTGCCGTCGGCAAGGTCGGCCAGCACATAGGTGCGGAACGGCGTGGCCGTCGCCGTGGCCACCGTGGCCGGGCCGAAGTAGTCACCCGTCACCGGGACCGTGGCGGTCGCTGTCTCTGCCGCAGCACCGACGTCGTCGAGCAGCAGGTCGCCGGGCTGCGTGGACCACACGGCGAGTGCGCCGCGGGTCAGCAGGCCCGAGACGGTGGTGACCGCACCGAGCGGGTCGGGCGAGACCGAGGACCGGAGCGCGTCCACCACCGCGGCGGTCGACAGGTAGGTGTAGTTGTTGAACGGCCCGCCGGCGAAGGCCATGCCGCCGGTGACCGTGGGCGTGCCGTCGGGGTCCAGCCCCAGTTCGCGCTGCTGCACGCGCACGGCGGCGGGGAAGCAGCTGTAGAGGTCGACGGCGTCCCACTCCGACGGCGGGCGACCCAGGTGCGCTGCAGCGGTCTGGCCGAGCACCTGCATGGTCGGCCAGCGGTGCAGGTCGGCCCGGCGGCTGAGCGACAGCCCGAGGGAGCACGAGAGCGACGCCCTCGGGAACACCCAGCGGTCCTCGGGCACGCCCGCGGCACGAGCGGTCTCGACCGAGCACAGCAGGAGCGCCGCGGCCTGGTCGACGTTCCACTGGGTGCTGTGCCACTTGGCGTAGGGGTGGGCGAGCAGATCGCCGTTGCGGTTGTCGACAAAGGCGGCGAGCGGGTTGGTCCGGGCCACGGCCTCGAACCGTGTCCACAGCGCGTCGACCTGGGCGGCGGTCTGGGCCGGCGTGCGGCCCTCGGCGTGGGTGAGCGCCGCCTCGATGCACGCGTAGTGCTCGACGGCGGACCACATGCCGGCGTCGATCTCGGGCTGGGCCATGAGCTCGGCGTCGGTGCGGAGCGGCTCGTCGGGCGTGCCTGCAGGAGGGACCGGGAACTCGCCGCCGGCCCTGCGGACCCGGGACCGGCTGGCCCGGGACTCGCCGCCCACCACCAGCGCCACGTCGAGCTGACCTGACCGGATGCGCTCGAGCGCGATGTGGACCGGGGCGTGCTGGGTGACGCCGACGTGCACCAGCGCGGTCCGGGCGGGCGCACCGAGCGCGTCGGCGACCGTGCGGGCCGGGTCGTCAATCGGTTCCGACCCTTCGGGCACGGCTACCCAGCCGACCCGCCGCAACAGGTCGGGGGCGCCGGCGTCAGCT
>CAJANQ010000082.1 GCA_903941145.1 uncultured Actinomycetes bacterium | reverse complement strand
GATGTCCTCGACCTCGTGGGCCTCGTCGAAGACCACCGCCGCGTGGGCCGGAAGGACGTTGCCGCCCGACGCCAGGTGCGCCGCGTAGAGGTGGGTGTTGACCACCACGACGTCGGCGGCGCGGGCCCGCCCCTTGGCGGCCTCGGCGAAGCAGGTGGCCCCGTAGTCGCAGCCGCTCATCCCGGGGCACTCGTCGGTCCCGACCGACAGGTGCGACCAGGCCTCGTCGCTGACGTTGCCGGCCTCGGCACGGTCGCCGGTCATGGTGTCGGCCGCCCACTCGACCACGGCGGCCACGTCCGGGTCGGCCGGGACGAACGCCTCGCCCTCCGACCCGTCGTAGGGGGCGAGCCGGGCGCGGCACACGTAGTTGGAGCGGCCCTTGAGCATGGCGAACGTGAAGGGGAGCTCGTCGGCCAGGGCGTCCTGCACGAAGGGCAGGTCCACGTCGACCAGCTGCTCCTGCAGGGCCTTGGTGGCGGTGGAGATAACCACCCGGGTGGCGGTGTCGCCGTCCTCGTCGGCGTCGGCCTCGGTGGCGTGCGCCTCCCGGTCGTGGAGGAACGCCACGGCAGGGACCAGGTAGGCCAGCGACTTGCCCGTGCCCGTCGGCGCCTCGACCAGCAGGTGCCGGCCGGATGAGAACGCTGCGGCGACCGCCGCGCACATGTCGTCCTGGCCCTGGCGCCGGGTGCCGCCGTCCTTCGCCGCGACGACGGCGTCGAGCAGCTCGGTGGATCGTGCGGGGAGTTCGTCGGTCATGGGAGGGTCCGGCTCGGGTGCGCCCGGGACAGGGTCCCGAACCTACCTACGACGTCCGACACGGGCCGGTCTTTCCAGCGGCCGGCCGTCGGCCGGGACGGGCACCACGACCCACACGCAAAAAGATCAACCCCACCTCAAGTGGCGCCGATGCCTTGGTCAGAGGACGGGCCACAGGAGGGCGACATGCACCAGCACCGCACAGCACGACGACCTGACCAGCACCGCCGAGGCCAGTCCGGCTTCACGATGGTGGGACTGCTCGGCGTGGCCGCCGTCCTGATCTTCTTCATCGGGGCAGTGGCCATGTTTGCCAATGCACTGAGCGCCCGGGCCGCCATGGGCTGTGATGCCGCCGTCCAGTCGGTGCAGACCGCGGTCGTGGCCTACCGGGCGCAGTACAACGTCTACCCGGCCGATCAGTCGGTCCTACTCGACGCCGGGCTCATCTCCGAGCCGGTCCCCCAGATGGAGTTCACCTCCACCCCACAGGGGCCCGTGGTGTACGACGGCGGCCGCACCACCTGCGCACACGGCGCCCCGTCGTCATGACCGTGGGGGCCGGTTGACTACGGTCCCGGCCATGTCTGACCTCTTCTCCGTCGAAGGAAAGTCCGCCGTCGTCACTGGTGGTGGCTCCGGTATCGGCCGCATGGTGGCCCAGGGGCTCGTCCATGCTGGCGCCACCGTCTACATCTCGAGCCGCAAGGCCGACGTGTGTGGGGCCACCGCCGCCGAGCTCACCGCCGAGGGTCCCGGCACGTGCACGGCGCTCCCGGCCGACCTGTCAACCGAGGACGGCTGCCGGCACCTGGTCGAGCAGCTCGCCGAGCACACCGACCAGCTCCACATCCTGGTGAACAACGCCGGCAACACCTGGGGGGCG
>CAJANQ010000081.1 GCA_903941145.1 uncultured Actinomycetes bacterium | reverse complement strand
CGGGCCCGAGGTGCCGGCCGCAACTTCCGGGTCGACCGGATCGACGGCAAGGTCGCCGTCGGCCCGGCCGGCGCGTTTGCCGCCCCGAGCGTCCCCGCGAGATCCGCACCGAGGCGTGGGCCATCGGCAGCGAGGACCCGGTCGAGGTCACGCTGCGGCTCGACCGCGAGGTGGCCGGAGCCTTCCTGCACGAGTACCCGGACGTGCCGGCGGGAGCTGCCGACGCCGACGGCCGCCGAGAGGTCACCCTGTCGGTGACGCACCGCATCGGACTGTTCAACGTGGTGCTCCAGTTCATGGAACGCGCCGAGATCGTGGGGCCTGACGACGTGCGGGCCGCCTTCGTGGACCACCTGCAGACGATGGCAGCAGGGGAGTAGGGACGACATGGCACTCACCACCAAAGAGCGCGCCCAGCGGATCCTGCTGGTCCTCGGGTTCGTCCTCGACCAGGGCGACACGCCGGTCGAGGTCGTGTGCGAGAGGTTCGGCATCTCCGAGGAGGAGCTGACCGAGGACATGACGTTCGTCTTCAACTACGTCGGCATCCACCCGTTCACCCCGGACGCCTACGTGACGGTGACCGTCGAGGAGGGGTTGATCGACGTCGCCTACGGCGACTTCTTCCGACAGCCGCTCCACCTCACCAGCGAGGAGGCCCTGCAGCTCCTCACCGCCGGCGAAGCGCTGCTGCAGGCCGAGGGCGAGCGGTCCGGCCAGACGCTGCGAGGTGCGGTCGAGAAGGTGCGGACGGCCCTGGGCGCCGACACCCTCTCGGTGCAGCCGCCGGCTGCCGACCCGAAGGTGCTCGAGCTCCTGAGCGCCACGATCGAGGACCACACGTCGATCGTCATCGACTACCTCTCGTACGCCCGGAACGAGACGGCCAGCCGCACGGTCGACCCGTACGTGCTCCAGGCGTTCTCGGACCACTGGTTCCTGCAGGCATGGTGCCACGAGGCGGAGGACGTGCGGATGTTCCGCGTGGACCGCATCCTCTCGGCGGCCTCGACCGAGGACCAGTTCATTGTCCGCGAGGTCGAGCTGGCCGAGGCGCCTGCGCCTGGCACCGGCTCAGCGGCACAGACCGTGGTGCTCGACGTGCCCGCCGGTGACCGCTGGATCGCCGACATGTACCCCGTCGAGTCGGTGACCGAGGTCGGCGACCGGCTCCAGATCGAGATCCGCTGCGGGACCACCGCGTTCCTGGAGCGGCTGCTGCTGCGCCTGGCCCCCGGCTCGACAGCCGTCGACGCCGCAACGGGGGCCTCGGTGCTGCCGGTGCGGGCCGGCGCCGCCAGCAGGATCCTCAGCCGCTACGCGCCCTGAACAGGCCCCGGGCTGCGGCCCGGTAGTGTCAGCGGCAGATGTCTGAGACCGGCGACGAGCCCACCGCTGCCGTTGCGCGGCCTGCACGGTCAGCAGCCCGTGGTGTCGCCGAGTGGATCCTCGTGGTGGTGGGCGCCGTGCTCGCCGCACTGCTGGTCAAGACCTTCCTGTTCCAGGCGTTCCGGATCCCGAGCGAGTCCATGGTCCCCACCCTGCTCGTGGGCGACCGGGTGCTCGTGAACAAGGTCTCGTACAAGCTGCACGACGTGAATCGTGGCGACGTCGTCGTGTTCACCCGCCCCGAGAAGCTCGAGGACCCGAGCGGGACCGAGCCGGAGGACCTGATCAAGCGGGTCGTCGCCGTGGGCGGGGACACCGTGGTGGCCCGCGACGGCGTGCTGTACGTCAACAACCAGCCCATGACCGAGCCGTACGTGCAGCAGGGCGCCGGGACGTTCCGTCTCGACGAGGCGGTGACCGTGCCCGAGGGACAGGTCTTTGTCATGGGCGACAACCGTGAGAACTCCCAAGACAGCCGCTACTTCGGGCCGATCTCGACGGACACGATCATCGGGCGCGCGTTCGTCCGTATGTTCCCGTTCAACAGGTTCGGGTCGCTCTAGCCGTCGGACCCGGCGCCGAGCACGTCGGCAGCGTCGACCAGCCGGTCGACATGGTCGCTGAACACGCCGTCACAGCCGGCCTGGAGCAGCGTCGTCACCACCCGCACGTGCTGGGCGTCCCAGCCGAAGGCACACCGCCCGAACCTGTGGAAGAGCGCCACCATGCCGGCGGACCACTCGCCATGGTGCAGGTTCACGGCATCGATCCCAGCGTCACGCAGCTGCGCGGCCCGTCGTTCCGGCCCGTCCTTCATGGCCACGACGCGCGTCGAGTTCACGAGCCGCACCTGTTCTCGTGCGGCACGCCAACCGGCCAGCAGCTCGACGTCCGGATGGCACAGCCAGAGGCGGCCGGCCGCGCCGCGGGCCGTGGCGACGTCGACCACGGCGTCGAACGCGGCGGGGTCCTTCACGTCGAGCGACAGCTCGAAGTCGGTCCCGACGTGGTCGTAGAGCTCGGCGAGGGACGGGATGTGCTCCGGGAGGTCGGCCCGGTCGACCTCGGAGATCGACTTCTTGCGGAACGTCCCGCCGACTACGCCGTCGTGGTCGAGCACCGCGACCCCGTCGGCGGTCAGCCAGACGTCGCTCTCCAGACCGGTGGCCCCCAGCCGGAGCCCGAGGGTGAAGGCCTCGAGGGTGTTCTCCGGGGCATGCGCCCGGGCGCCCCGGTGGGCGAACAGGACGGCGGAGTTGAGCAGCGGCGGGTACGTCGGCATGGCTCCGACATCCTACCAGAAAGAAATCCTTCGAAAGTTTTCAACCGCACCCCCGGACGGGTCGAAGTCTCTCCTGCAAGTCACCACCGACCTGGAGGAAATGAGATGGCCCTCATCCGAGCAACCTGTACCGACTGCGGCGACGTGGAGCTGCGCTCCCGTGACATCCGTGTCCGGACCTGCCGCAACACCGGCGAGTCCACCTACCTGTTCCGCTGCCCGGTCTGCCGCATGACCGAGGTCCGACCGGCCGAGTCCCACGTGGTGGACGTCCTGCTAGCCGCAGGCGTCGAGGTCACTGAGTGGAGCCTGCCCGCCGAGCTGAGTGAGCGCCACGAGGGCCGCTCGATCACCCACGACGACGTCCTGGACTTCCACGCCCTGCTCGAGACCGCCGACTGGTTCGAGCACCTGTCCTCGATGGTCCAGTCCTGAACGACCTGAACTGACCGGTCCGACGTCGGGCCATCGACGTCAGACAGTCGGCGCCTCGGCGCCACAGAGTGCCCCGCTGCCGAACGGCCGGGGCACTCAGCATTTTTCGGGCCGGAGCCCGGAACTACGGTGGCGGGGTGCTCGCTGTCGCCGTCGCCGTGCTCACCGTCGCCATGACGGTCCTCGTCCTGGCACTCCGGCGGATAGCCGGGAGTAGCTCGCCGGCGTCCCTGCACGGGACGTACCGGTCGGCGGCAGCTGCCGCCACCGACCTCGACGGCGCCGTGGACGAGTTCCGCGCCGCAGTGGACGGCAGGGCAGACCGGTAGGGTGACGCCCATGCCGGGTGCGGGGCTGTCGGCCTTCCTGCAGAACTTCAGCACGGGAGAGATGGTGGTCATCGCCATCGTTGCGCTCGTGGTGCTCGGCCCCGAGCGACTGCCCGACATGGCTCGCAGCCTCGGGAAGATGCTGCACAAGGTCAAGACCATGGGTGAGAGCCTCCGTGACGAGATGGGCGACGTGATCGACCACCCGACCATGGAGCCGATCAAGCAGCTTGGCGAGCTCGCCGCCAACCCCCGGCAGAAGCTCGCGGAGTACGCCATGGAGGCCGAGGCCGAGGAGCGGCGCAAGCGGGCGGAGGCCGAGTCGGTGGCGGCCGTGCCCGACGACGTCGAGGGCGCCCACGTCGCCGACCACGAGGACGCAGCCACGGGCACTGCAGAGGACACGGCCCAGGACGCAGTTGCCGAGGACACAGTTGCCGAGGACACAGTGGTGGAGGAGCCCGCCGCCTCGGTGTCGGACCCCTCGACGGCCGATGACGTCGTCACTGAACGCCAGGACGGTCCCGGGTGACCGGACGGATGCTCAAGGGCGCGGAGCGCGAGGGCGGCCAGATGACGCTGGGCGACCACCTCAAGGAACTCCGGTGGCGGCTGCTCGTGTGCGTCGGCGTGGTGGTCCTGCTGCTGATCCCGGCGTGGTTCCTGTACCCGTGGTTCTCGACGGCGCTGCAGGGCCCCTACTGCGACGCACTCAGGAACATCGACCCTCGTGCCAACTGCAAGTTCCTGAACACTGCGCCGCTGGCGCCGTTCAACCTTCGCCTGCGGATTGCCGGCTGGGGCGCCGTCCTGCTGGCCATGCCGGTCATCCTGTGGCAGGTCTGGAGGTTCATCGCGCCCGGCCTCTACAAGAAGGAGCGCCGCTACGCCCTCGCCTTCGTGATGTCGGCCCTCCTGCTGTTCGCGCTCGGGGCCCTGCTGGCGTACGAGATCCTGCCGAAGGCCGTGGACTTCCTGATCCGGGTCGGCGGGCCCAAGGTCGAGACCCGGTACAGCATCGCCGACTTCACCAGGATCGTGGTGCTGATGATGGTGGCGTTCGGCGTCGGGTTCGAGTTCCCGATCCTGCTCGTGGCGCTGCAGATGGTGGGGGTCATCCAGCCGGGCACGCTCGCCAACTACCGGCGGCAGGCGATGCTCGTCATCGTCGTCGTCGCAGCTGCGATCACGCCGAGCGGGGACCCGTTCAGCCTGTTTGCGCTCGCGGTGCCGATGTACCTCTTCTACGAGCTCAGCATCTTCCTCGGCTGGCTGTTCGTCCGGACGCAGCGGAGGAGGGCCGAGAAGGCCGAGAAGACAGAGAAGGCAGCTGCAGCCGCCCGGTCGGGTGCCGCGGCGCAGGAGCAGCCGCCGGCCGACGCCGACGAGTCGTGACCGACGCGTTTCGCAGGTCGTTCGCCCTCGACCGGTTCCAGCAGGAGGCGGTCGACGCCGTCGACGCCGGCCAGAACGTGCTGGTGGCCGCGCCCACGGGCTCCGGCAAGACCGTGGTGGCGG
>CAJANQ010000080.1 GCA_903941145.1 uncultured Actinomycetes bacterium | reverse complement strand
GGTGACCGGGAGCACCCAGAACCGTCCGGCCATCCCGGCCGCTGGTGGTTCCGGCGGCGCCTTCGCAGGTCCGGCCTTCGGTGGTGGCGGCGGCCCCGGCGGCGGCTGTGCCCTCCTCGGTGGCGGCTGCGCCGGCGACGGCAACACTGCCGGTGTCGGCAACAACGGCCCCGCCGGCAGCAACGGCCCGTCCGGCCAGCTGTTCCGGGTCTGGGACAACGGCACGACCACCAGCTGATCCAACAGCTCGTAGAACTGGCGAGGCCCCCGCTCCGGCGGGGGCCTCGTCGCGTCCTGGGTCTGAACTGGGGACCGGTTCGAACGGCGCAGCTCCGGCAGCCCCCGGGAGAAACCGCTCGGGCTCGACCGCTCGGACTAGTAGGTGAACCGTCCGCTGCGGATGCGCTGGGCCTCCATGAGGGAGACCTCCTCGCCGCCAGAGAACACGATCTTCGGGTCGGGCACGAAGTCCACTCCCGACGCCCGGCCTTCGTACGGCACTGCGTTCAGGATCACCCGCATGGCGTTGAGCCGGGCGAGGTGCTTGTTCTCGGAGCGGATGATCGTCCACGGCGCGTCGGTCGTGCTGGTCCGCTTCAGCATCTGGTACTTGCGGTCGGTGAAGTCGTCCCAGTGCTCCTGGGCCTGCATGTCGATCTCGGACAGCTTCCACTGGCGGAGCGGGTCGTCACGACGACGGTCGAACCGACGCTTCTGCTCCTCCTTGGTGACCGAGAAGTAGAGCTTCACGAGCACCGTGCCCTGGCGGACCAGGTCCTTTTCGAACCCGACCACACCGCGCAGGAAGTTCTTGTGCTCCTCGGGGGTGCAGAACCCGAAGACGGGCTCGACCATCGCCCGGTTGTACCAGGAGCGGTCGAACAGGACGATCTCGCCACCGGTCGGGAACTGCCCGACGTAGCGCTGGAAGTACCACTGGGTCCGCTGCTCCTCGGTGGGCTTGCCCAGCGCCACGACCCGGTAGTGCTTCTCGTTCATGTAGCGGGTGACCCGGCGGATGGTGCCGCCCTTGCCAGCGGCGTCGCGGCCTTCGAACAGGACGATCATCCGCTCGTCGCGCTCCTCGAGGTGCTTCTGCAGCTTGAGCAGCTCGACCTGGAAGGGCTTGAGCTCGGCCTCTTGGCGGGACTTCCTGACGGCCCGGCGCTCCGACCGCTTCAGCAGCGCAACCCGCGCCTGGAGCTTGTCGTAATCTGCCTGCAGCTCGTCGAGCGTGCGTCCCATGACCTGCCTCCTCGACCGGCGACGGTGCCGGCTACCACGGGCCAAGGGTAGCGAGGTCGGCCCCTACCGGCACCTGGCCGCACCGTCCCACAGCGGTGCGGCGGATCAACCCAGCTGGGTGGAGCGGTCGTCGAGCTGTTCGAGCAGGCGCGCCCGGGCCCTGGCGACCCGGCTCCGGATCGTGCCGACCGGACACCCGCACACGTCGGCCGCCTCGTCGTAGGACAGTCCGACCAGCTGGGTCAGTACGAGCGCGGTCGCCTGGTCGGGGTCGAGCACGGCCACCAGCTCGGCCAGCTCGGCGGAGTGGTCAGGGGCCGTGACACCGGCCGTGGTCGGGCGGTAGCGCTGGTCGATCGCAGACCGCCGCACCCGACGTCGCACGTAGTCGGCGCACACGTAGCGGGCGATCTGCACGAGCCAGGCCTCGAACGGGGCCTCACCCCGGTAGGTGGGCAACGAGCGCATGGCCCGGAGATAGGTCTCCTGGGCCAGGTCCTCGGCATCGTTGGCGGAACCCAGGTGCGCGCAGAGCCGCCGCACCTTGTGCTGGGTGGCCGCGACCACCTCGCCCAGCGCAGCGTCGTCACCGGCGGCAGCTGCCAGTGCGAGCTCGGTGAGCGGGTCCTTCATCACCCCCAGTTCCTAGCCGCAACTCCTCACCCAGGGCGACACCAGGGTGCCGGGAACTTTTCACACGCCCGTGGCGACCTCATCCATCGTGGAGCCACACCAGATCAGCTGCGACGACGCGGTCGACGCCCTGTCAGCTCTCGCCGACGGCGAGGACCCAGGACTTCCCCGGGCGGTCGTCGACGCGCACGTCGCCGGCTGCGAGTCGTGCCGTCGGTTCCAGTCGCAGCTCGACGACGTCGTCGTCCCGTTCACCACGCCGTCCCCGGTCGTGGCCGTCGCCGGTCCCGACGAGTCGCAGCGGTTCGTGGAGAAGGTCGTCGCCGAGGCCGGCACCGTCGACCGTTCCGGCGTGTGGTGGATGCTCCGGGCACTGCTGGCCGCCGTCGCCGTCGGCTACCTGCTGATCGCGGTGCCGGGGATGCTCTTGTCGACCGACGTGCACCACGGCCACATCTCCCACCACCTGGGCATCTTCTCGACCGCCTACGCGGTCACGCTGCTCTTTGTCGCCGTTCGGCCGTCGCGGGCACGGGCGCTCGTCCCCTTCACCGTCGTCATGGCCGTCGGCATGGTGGCGTTCGCCGTGGTCGACGTCATGGGCGGCGAGGCGTTCGCACTCTCGGAGATGAGCCACCTGCTCGAGCTGGCCGGACTCGTCCTGGTGTGGCTGCTCGCCACTCGTCGCGGCTGGCCGGGCCGGGCACCCCTTCAGGCTGAGACCTCTCCAGCCGCTGGCCCGGCCTCCGCGGCGTCACGGCCGTCCTTGCAGGTCGTCAAGGACGACCCAGCAGGACCGTCGCAGCGCGCCAGCTGAGCCGCAGCCTCGTCCTCGAGCACGATCCACACAAAGGTAGGTCCATGTCCGTCAACGAACAGCTCCCCGACACGTCGGCACCCGCACCCTCCGGCAGCGATGCCCCCAAGGACGGCGGACGCCTGTGGCGCAGCCTCTGGCGCACGCACTTCTACGCCGGGATCTTCTCCATGCCGGTGCTGATCATGCTGGCGGTCACCGGCCTCGGGATCCTCTACACGGACACCGTGAACCACTGGCAGTTCGGCGAGCTCTACCGGGCGTCGTCGGCGGCGCAGCGCGTGTCGCTCGACGACCAGCGCCAGAACGTCGCCGACCAGTACCCGACGTGGACCATCGGCTCGGTCACCCCGGCCCGACGGCCCGGTGACACCACGGTGTTCGCCGTCTCCAAGGACGACGGCGCGAAGGCGCTCAACGTCTACACCGACCCGTCGGACGGCACGGTGGTCGGCGACCTCGACCCCGGTGCCGGTCTGGTCGGACTGTCCAACCGCCTGCACGGGCAGCTGAACACCAGCAGCTGGACCGTCCCGGTGCCGATGCTGTCGGGGATCTTCGGCGACGAGGACCTGACCGTGCCCGTTGCCGTGGGCGACCTGGTGGTCGAGGTGTTCGCGGTGTGGTCGCTCGTGCTCGCGCTGACCGGCCTCTACCTCTGGTGGCCCAGGAAGAAGGGCACCGGCAAGGCGCTCTTCGTGCCCCGCCTGGGCAAGAAGGGACGGGCCCGCTGGCGCGACCTGCACGCGGTGCCCGGGCTCGTGCTGTCGGTCATGCTCGTGTTCTTCGTGACGACCGGGATGCCGTGGTCCGATGTCTGGGGCGCCAACTGGTCGTGGGCCGCCTCCAAGATCACGCCCAACACCTCCGACTTCTGGTCCGACGAGGCGCCGACGTCCGACGTGCCCAAGGTGGGCGACCTGGACCGCGTCGGGAACCGCGTCCCGTGGGCGGCACGGGAGGACCAGATCCCCACCTCCGGCACCGGCCCGTCCATGCCCGGCATGGACATGGGTGGGGCACCGGCTACGGAGCAGCCGGGCCTGCCGCTCGGGACCACCCCACCGCAGGCCTCCCTGCAGCTCGTCGTCCAGGCCGCGCTCGAGGACGGAATGCTGCCCGGCGCGACCGTCGCGTTCCCCGTCAACGACTTCTCCAAGCCGTCCGAGCCGGTGTTCGGCGCCTATGTGGTGACCAACCCGTGGCCGAGCAGCCTGGGCGAGCAAGGCGCGCTCTACCTGGACCAGTTCACGGCCCGCACGATCTCGCGCAGCACGTCCAAGGAGTGGGGCG
This sequence comes from uncultured Actinomycetes bacterium, assembly GCA_903941145.1. Taxonomy (GTDB): domain Bacteria; phylum Actinomycetota; class Acidimicrobiia; order Acidimicrobiales; family Microtrichaceae; genus CAJANQ01. The sequence goes on along the minus strand of CAJANQ010000080.1, from coordinate 2,958 downwards.
GCCTGCAGCGGGCGACCGAGCTGGGCGTGCAGACCCACATGGGCACGCAGTTCGGCCTGGCCGACCGCATCGTCATGACGCTCGGCTGCGTGCTCGTGCTGTGGGCCTCGTTCAGCGCACTTGTCATGTGGTGGAAGCGTCGCCGGACCGGCTTCGGGTTCCCGCGCCGGCCGTTCGACGCCAAGCTGCAGCGGGTCATGCTGGTGACCGCCGTGCTGCTCGCGATCATCTACCCGGTGTGGGGTGTGTCGGTGCTGCTCGTGCTGCTGCTCGACAAGTTCGTCGTGCGGAAGGTGCCGCCACTTCGACGGGCCTTCGGCATGCGGGACCGCACCGAGGTCACCACCGGCTCCTAGGGTCTGCTCGGCCCGGTCCGGGCCCGGTCCCAGGAGAGGTCATGGCCGACGAGCAGTACCCGCCACCGTCGTCGCCAGGTCGGCCGACAGCGCCTCCGGCCGCACAGGACGTCTGGCCGGCGCACGCCTGGTACCACTCGTGGTTCGTGGTCCTGCTGGTACTGGTGATGTGCGGACCGGTGGGGCTCTTCCTGCTGTGGTCGAGCCCGTACCCCCGCGGGTGGAAGATCGCCGTCACCGTTGGCACGGTCGCGGTCTACGCGGTGGCGTTCGCCATCCCCTCGTCCAACACGCTCCAGAGGTACGGCTGAACGGACCCCGTTGAACGGGGTCAGGTCGACGGCGCGGTGCTGATGTGCGCGAGCACGACGGGCCGGGGCGCACCGTCGTCACCGGGCTGCCCGGTGTCGAGCAGGTCGATCCGCACCGCAGTCCCGTGCGCGTCGGCGCGCACGGTCGTGCCGGTGGTGGTCAGCGGGCCCGCCGACGCCGGCGCCATGTAGTGCACGACCAGGTCGGTGACGACCTGTGGCTGACCCTGCACGGCGGTCGCCATCTCCACGCCCGCCCGTGCGGCGAACGCCGCGACGACGCCGCCGTTCATGGCACCGAACGAGTTGCGGCCCCACGGCTCGACGGGGACCGTCAGGTGCCCGGCCGCAGCGTCGACCACCTCGACCGGCAGCCCTCGCACCACCGATCCTGGCACCACGTCCGGGCCGCCGAGCTCCGTCCTGGTGCCCGGCTCGGGCCGCAGCAGGTGGAGGTTCTCGGTCCGACGGGGCAGGCGGGTGAACGCCAGCACACCCTGCCCGCACCCGGGCCCGTCCAGGTCGCCGTCGTAGAGCTCGACGCTGACGACGACCGACGTGCGGCCCAGTCGGAGCGCCTTGGCCGCCACCAGCACGGTGCCGCTCACCGGCTGCGTCCCCAGGTGGAGCGACAGGTCCGCCGTCGCCATCCAGTCGGGGTCGACCAGCGGTCCCACCAAGAAGCCCCCGAGCACGTCGACCGTGACCACCAGGTCCGACACGTACGCAAGAGGGTCCGACGCGTCGACCCGCAGCCACGCGTGGTCGCACCGCTCGGCCACGGTCTCGATCTCGACCGGCAGCTGACGCAGCACATGGTGCGGTGGCGGGTACGGCTCGCCGTCGACGAGCCCGTCGAACAGCTGGTCCTCCGGCTGGACCGATGGGTCACTCGTGCTCACAGCTGCGCTCCCAGCTCGCTGAACCATCGTGCCGCGGTCGCCACGGCGGTCGAACGGTCGGGGTCGGGGCCGAGCAGCAGCTGCAGCGCGATGCGGGCCTTGCCGGCGGTGAGACCGGCGGACGGGACGAACCCGTGGTCCACCAACGAGCCGAACCCGCCGGGCCCGCCGTAGATCGGCTCGACCTGACCGCCCCGGCAGCGGGACGCCACGACGACCGGAATGCCGGCGCCGATGGCCCGGAGCAGGGGCGGGACCAGCCGCTCGTTCACGTTGCCGGCGCCGCCGGCCTCGACCACGAACCCGATGGCGCCGGCGTGGCGCGACGCCTCGACCAGCTCCGGGTCGACGTCCCAGTGGGACATGAGGATCGGGACCGGGCCGCCGGGCACGTCGCCGACGAGGGGCGATCGCGGTGCACCGGGCGACGACCACGACACGACGCCGTCGTCCGCCTGGCCGTCAACCAGACCCAAGGACGGGTGGTTGGCCGAGCGGAACGTGTCGACCGCGGTGGCGTGCGTCTTCGTGACGTAGCGGGCCGCGTGGAGCTCACCGTCCATGCACACCATCACCCCGCGGCCCGCAGCGTGCTGGTCGCCCGCCGCCACGAGTGCGTCGGCCAGGTTCTTCGGGCCGTCGTAGTAGGGGTCGTCGGCATGGTGCATGGACCCCGTGAGGACGACCGGGATCCCGGCGTTGCGGGCGAGGAGCTCGCACGTCCAGGCGGTCTCCTCCATGACGTCGGTCCCATGGGTCATGACCACGCCGTCGGCACCGTCCGCCGCGGCCTGCCGGACCGCCATGGCCACGGCGACCGCGCCGTCGGTGCCCAGGTTCCAGGAGCCCGCGACCGGCAGGTCGACGACCTCGACCCCGACGGTCCGCCGCGGCAGCACCCGGTCGAGCAGGTCGCGACCGCTCAGCGTCGGGGTGGCCCTGCCGTCCGGACCGAGGGTGGAGGCGATGGTGCCCCCGGTGGCGATGAGTACGACCGGCATAGGCCGGATCGTAGGACCGGGTTAGCCTCGGACCGTGCCTGCCGCCCGGCGGGCGGACCTTCGGAGGCTCTCATGGCACGGATCGACCTTCCCCCCGGCGACGGCGACGAGCTCCTGCGCCTGTACGGCGTCAGCCCGAAGATGGGCGGGGCCGCCGGCGCCTTCACCGGCGCCGTGTACGGCGACTCGATCCTGCCGACGCGCCTGACCGAGCTGGCACGCATCCGGATCGCCAACGTCAACCAGTGCATGGTGTGCCTCGACACGCGCGCCGTGTCCGACCCGAACGGCCTCACCGAGGACGAGTACTTGGGCATCGAGCACTGGCGCACGATGGACTCGCTCGACGACCGGGAGCGGATCGCCGTCGAGTTCGCCGAGAAGTTCG
>CAJANQ010000079.1 GCA_903941145.1 uncultured Actinomycetes bacterium | reverse complement strand
GTCGGCAGCGCGCCCACCGGCTGGTCGGCGAGGTCGACCAGGTCCAGCCGGGTGAGGATCGCCGCAAGCTCGATGTCCGGCGAGGGGTCGCCGAGACCGTCGAGGTACTGCGGCAACGCCGCCTTGCCCCGCGACCAGCTGCGGCGGATCTCCTGGCCGACCCGGATGTTGTCGGCCACCGAGAGCGACCCGAACACCTCGAGCCGCTGGAAGGTCCGGCCGATGCCGAACCGGGCACGCTGGTGGGTGCCCGACGACGAGATGTCCTTGCCGTCGAGCAGCACCCGGCCGCTCGACGGGGGAACCACCCCGCAGATGGCGTTGAACGTCGTGGTCTTGCCGGCGCCGTTCGGGCCGATCAGACCGGTCACCCGGCCGCCCTCGACCCGCAGCGACGCGTCGCTGACAGCCAGGTGGCCCCCGAAACGGACCGACAAGTTCTCGAGCTCGAGGACAGTCACTGCGTCCGTCCCGTCACGAGATCCAGCTCGTCCTCGTCGATGCCGAGCACACGGCCGGCGTCGACCGCGTCGGCGCGGGTGAGCGGGCTGTCGATGCCGACCATGTCGGGCGAGGTCCGCGGTGCACGGGGAGCGACGTCCGGCACGGCACCGTGGATCCCGATCGCGGTCCGCACGACCAGCACCGCCCACAGCAGGATGACCAGCGCCCGCATGCCGTTCGAGGCGATGGCGGTGTCCCACGGGATGAAGGCGGTGACGACCGTGCAGAGACCCACGAAGATCCCGGTCGCGAGCTTGCGCCCCATGTCCTCGGGGTTGAAGAGCAGCGGCAGGAGCGGCACGACGGCCAGCACGAACACCAGGAGTGCGGCGACGAACGCCCACCCACCGATCGCGTCGAGGCGGGCCAGCAGCCAGAGGGCGGCGAACCCGGAGAACGACACGACGAGCGACGGGACCGACTCCCCCACCGCCCGGAACCCGGCGGCCAGCTGCGGGGCGGCGCCGTCGGGCTCACGGCCCAGGCTGACGCCGGTGGCACCCGGGGCAAAGGCGACGAGGTCGGTGATGGGCAACGACACGAACCGGAAGACGCCGATGGCGTTGGCGGCGAACACCGTCGAGGCGATCGGGAAGGCCCCCAGGAAGATGCCGCCCATGAAGGCGCCGGCGATCGACCCGATGCCACCGACCACAGCGAGCATCGTGACCGGCAGCGAGGCCGGGAGGCTGAACTCGTCGGCGATGAACGTGCGGCCGGCCAGCGAGCCGGCGAGGCCGGCGATGGCGGCGGAGAGGGCGAAGACGGCGACCTTCGTCGACGTCAGGTTGAGCCCGAGCGTGGCGCAGGCCACGGGCGAGTCCTTCATGGCGGCGAGCCGGCGGCCCCACGAGCTCCGGCGCAGTGCGACCAGACCGATGCCGACCAACGAGAACACCACGGCGAGCAGCAGCAGCTGCTGGTAGTCGCTCGAGATCGTGAGCGGACCGACCGACAGCCTCGGCACCGTGCGGGACCCGCCCGGCATCACGCCCTGCTGGTTGAACACCATGGCCGAGCAGAACAGGCCGAAGGCTGCCGTGGCAAGGGCCAGGTAGATGCCCGACAGCCGGAGTGCAGGGAGCGCCACGATGGCGCCGACGACGGCACAGAGCAGGACCGAGGCCACCACGGCCAGCGCTGAGCCAGATGCACCCCACGCCGCCATGGCGACCGCACCGATGCCGGTGAACGTGAGCTGCGACAACGAGATCTGGCCGGCGTAGCCCGTGAGCGGCACCAGCGACAGCATGACCAGGGCGAAGAGGTAGCCACCGAGGACCTTGTTCAGGTCGGGCCCGTCGATCAGGTTGCCGAGGGCAGCGGTGATGATCACGAACGCCAGGCCTCCCCAGAGGGCCAGCTTCATGGACGGCATGCGCACCGCGGTCGGTATGCGGGTCGCGCCACGGGCCTCGAGCCGGTCCTGAGGCTGCAGGACCATGACCACGAAGAGCATCACGGCTGGGATGGCCGTGACCGCGCCGCCCAGCTTCACCGGGCCGATCGCGGCGTCCGAGGACACGTACTGCTGCCCGTACGACACC
>CAJANQ010000078.1 GCA_903941145.1 uncultured Actinomycetes bacterium | reverse complement strand
CTCGTGGTGGACGAACTGGTAGACGGCGGTTGCGTCGTCGAGCTAGTACTCGTTGTGCTGCTGGACGGGGGTACTGCTGGAGCGCAGGCCGCTGCGCACAGACAGACGACAACCATCACCAGCGTGTGGCGGGTCTTCATGACACTCCCCCTCAGGGCTTCCTCGCCCAACGTTCCTTCGGATCGGGACGGTATCAGCGGCTGTAGCGGTGGCCCGCATAGGTGGGATCCCGGCGCCGGTGCGCGCTGTCGACGGATCTGCTACCCGTTTGCTACCCGACTGCCCGGACCGGGTAGCACTGGGCCTCACAGACCGTCCGGACCGACCGCCCGAAACCCTTGGTATTGCAGGGTTTCGGGATTCGGCGTCACCAGTCGTCATGGGCTTGGCAGAAGTTCAAGTCCCACCCCGGGCACCATCGCTCTCGCGGAAGCACCACCGCTCAGCCCCGGCGCTCCCGGCCGATCTGAGTCGGCCGCCGGCCGCCCGGTGCGTGCGCCAGCCCGATGGGGCCGGTCCGGCGGGAGCCGCCCGTACACTCCCGGAATGGAGACGTTGGCGCCGCCGACGGCGGGGGCACGCTCGTCGGCGCAGAGGGAGCTTGGCCGCGAGCTGCTGGCGTGGGCCGCCGCCGTGTGTGGCCCGCTCGTCATGTCCATGAGCGTCTACAAGGGACGCCCGCTCGGTGTCGTCGCCGTCGTCGCCCTGGCCACGGTGGTGCTCGCCGTGCTCCAGGAGCGCCAGCACCTTCAGCGGCTGGCCGTGGCGGGAGCTGCGGGTGTCGCGCTGGTGCTGCTGTACGGCGTGATCCTCGGCACCTGGGCGGCGCTCGCGCTGGTACTGGTCGACTGGGTCGTCCGCCGCCGTTCGCCGCTGCCGGCCCTTCCTGCCGCACCGGCCAGCGCGACCGTTCCGGTCGTGGTCGTGCTCGCGGCCGCCGCATGGGGCGGGAACGAGCGGAACATCGAGCACCTGATGGTCGTCCCCGTCGTGGCGGCGGCCCTGGTGGTCGGTGCCGTGGTCTGGGCCCTCGCCGGCGCGCCGGGGTTCTGGCCCGCGGTCCTGGGGTCGGCCGCCGTCATGACGCTCAGCTCCTACCGGGGATTCGACAACCTTGTGGCGCTCTCCACGCTGCCCCGGGTCCTCGTGGGCCTCGGACTGGCGTTCGTCATGGCCCGCAACGCGGCCGCAGGAGCGACCAAGGTGCCGGACCGGCCGCCGTGGTCGGTGGCGGGGGTCCTCTGCGCCCCCGGGCTGGTCTGGTGGATGACGAACTGCGCCATCTGGTTCGGCGGCGTCCTGGCCACCGGGAGTATCGGTCACCGCTCCTGGCGGCTCGTCATGGGGGCGCTGTCCGTCCAGTTCCTTCGGCTCGACGCGCTGCTTGCGGCTGCAGTCTGGATCTTCACCTGCCTGGTGGTCGGGGCCTCGGTGGTCATCAGCGGCCGCAGGATGCTCCGACCGTTCGTCGGCATGGCGGTGGGGGCGACCGTGCTCAGCTGCGCCGTGACTGCGGTCTGGTTCGTGGGTGGCAATGTCGGTTTCTGACTCCCTCGACGTCGAGGTCGACGAGGCACCGCCCGGGCCGCGGTGGTTCTGGCGCCACCCTGCGCTGCTGTCCTGGCTGGCCGTCGCCGTGCCGGTGCTCCTGGTGCAGTTCTTCGCCCGCAAGGGGTCGCGGGGGAGTGTGGGCGACGGGCTCGGCCGGTGGGTCTTTGGCGGCTGGGTCCACTTCGACGGTCCGGAGTACCTGCAGATCGCCCAGCAGGGCTACACCGCCCGGCAGGTGGTGTGGTTCCCGCTGTACCCGACGTCCATCCGGGCCGTCACCACCGTGCTCCGGGACCCGACGCTCTCGGCCGTGCTGGTCTCGTTGGTCGCCGGCGCCGCCGCCGCAGTGCTCTTCTTCAAGTGGCTGGAGCTCCGGGTCCCGACACGGACGGCCCGTCTGGCCGCGCTGTGGGTGCTGCTGCTCTACCCGTACGCATGGTTCCTCTACGGGGTCGTCTACTCCGACGCGCTGTTCCTGGCGCTCGTGCTCGGCGCGTTCCTGCTGGTGGAGAAGGACCGGTTCCTGCTCGCCGGTGTCGTGGGGGCGTTCGCGACCGCGACCCGGCCGTCGGGCTTTGCGGTCGTCGCCGGACTGCTGGTCGTCGCCCTCGACCGGACCGGTGTGCTGGTGGCGGCCCAGGAACGTCTGCACCCCTGGTGGGGGCGTCTCGGCCTTCCCCGCCGGATCGACCGCTCACAGCTGCGGCCGGCGCCGTTCCTGACGCTCGTGGCCCTCGTCGGCCTGCTCGGGTACATGACCTACCTCTGGGTGGAGTGGGAACGGCCGCTGCGGTTCGTCGAGGAGCAGGCCAACTACCACGACCCCAACGCGGCCAGCCTGCTCAAACAGCAGTTCTTCGACGCGTTCTACGAGGGGTTCGCGCCGTCCCACCTTGCGACCACGACGTTCCAGTGCGTGCTGCTGACCGCCGTCCTCCTGTCCGTGCCGGCGGTGGGCCGACGGTTCGGCTGGGGCTACGGCGTCTACGTGCTGTGCCTGGCGGCCTTCCCGGCGGTGTCGGTCTCGACCTTCATGGGGGTCGGCCGCTATCTGCTGCCGGCCTTCCCGGTCGCCGCCCTGGTGGGGGAGTGGCTGTCGACCCGGCGACGCCTTGCCGTCGTGTGGTTCGCGGTCTGCGGTGCGCTGGTGCTGGTCATGTCGTTCGGGTTCTCCCGCAACTGGTACCTGACGTAGCGGTTCCGCCGCCGGCGGTGGAGTGCGCGGCCCTGGCCCAAGGACGAAGGTGGCCCCCGGCCGGGGCGCTGGCCGGGGACCATGAACTGCGCGACGCCGGACCGGTGGCCGGGCGCGCGACGAACTTCGGGGAGTTCAGAAGAAGAGCCAGTAGACGGCGGCGAGCACGACCGCGGTCACAAAGATGCCGAACGCCACAAGGCGCGCGTCCGAGGACCCGTTTCGACGTGCCATGCGCTTCCGATCCCTTCCCTGATCAGAGCCAGTGCCGAGACTGTCCGGCACCGGTGCCCACCGTTGGTGGGCACGCCGCCATTCTTGGCGCGATCCGTCGACGTCGCAACGGGGAGTAGTCCCCCTAGGGACAAGTCCCCAGTAGGGCCGTGAGATGTCTCACCGGCCGGCGTCGCGCATGGTCCGTGCGACCTCGGGCGCCAACGTCGAGTCCAGGTCCTCGAGCCGGACGGGCAGCGCCCGGCGCCAGTTCGGCAGCTCGTCCACGGTGCCGGGCTGGTTGGGCCGCTCGTCCACCAGGCACGCGTCCTCGAGCGTGGCGAACGCCAACAGGCTGGGCGCGCTCGCCACCGCCGACTCGGCAGCCAGCACCACCTGGTCGG
>CAJANQ010000077.1 GCA_903941145.1 uncultured Actinomycetes bacterium | reverse complement strand
GGCCGCCGACCTTGCCGGAGTAGACGCCGGTGACGCCTCGTCGCTGGAGTTCGGCGGTGGTGACCTTGATGCGGGTGGCGCCGAGCTGGAGCACGGCGCGGGTGGTGCGCTTGGCCTCGGCCCAGCCGAAGACCTGGACCTTGACGTTGGTGGCGCCTCGGGGGACTGCGGCGGCGAGCAGGTCGAGGGCGCGGCGGCCTTCGGGGAGGAGCTTGCCGGTCTGGCCGACGAAGGAGACGGCGCCCATGACACCGGTGGTGGGTGCGGCGGCGACGACGATCCCGAAGCCCTGTGGGACCGACCCGTAGGCGTTGGTCGCGGTGATGATGAACAGGGCGGGGCCGGCGGTGGTGGGGGTGCCGGTGACGGCGCCGGTGGCCGCGTTCAGGGTCAGCCCTGCGGGGAGGCGTCCGGCGGTGACGGCGTAGGTGACGGGTCCGGTGCCCGAGGCGGTGACGCCGTCGGTGAAGGGACGCCCGGCGGTGGGTGCGGCGAGGGCGTTGTCGGTCCAGGCCGGGGGTGCCCCGACCACACCGGTGAACTGCTGGGTGATGAACCCGAACTCGTTGGTCGCCGCGATGGTGAAGTCGTAGGGGCCGGGGGTGGTCGGGGTGCCGGTGATGGCGCCGGTTTCCGGGTCGATGGTGAGCCCGGCCGGGAGCGACCCGAGGGCACCGAGGATCAGGTAGGTGATGGGGCCGTCGCCGCTTGCAGCGACGCCGTCGGTGAGCGGCCGGCCGGTGACGAGCTGGCCGATGGTGCTGTCGGTCCACGTCGGCGGGACGCCCGGTGCTGCGTCGACGGTGCCGGTGTACTGCTTGGTGGCCGAGCCTTCGGTGCCCGACGCGGTGACCGAGAAGTCGTAGGGGCCCGCGGTGGTGGGCGTGCCGGAGATGTTGCCGGTGGCCGGGTCGAGGGTGAGGCCGGCGGGCAGGGTGCCGGCGGTGACCGTGTAGGTCGGCGTGGCGATGCCCGTCGAGGTCAGGTCGTAGGTGTAGGGGGTGCCGGCGACCATGGTGTCGAGCGGGCCCTCGGTCAGGTCGACACTGCCGGCCTCCGCGATGAAGGCGTCGGTGGACAGCGAGTAGGACACACGGAACGTCACCGAGCCGTTGGCGGGGACGGTCTTCTTGACCACGACGGCCATGGCGGCGTCGACGAACTTGGTGGCCCCCACCCTGGTGTAGGCCTCCTGGCTATTGCCTTCACATGCCACCGAAGCAGGCGTCGCCGGGCTCGACGTCAGCGGGAGGGCGTCGAGGTCGGTCAGCTGGGCGTCGTCGCAGAAGGCATCCCGGTAGGTGGTGACGATCGAGTCGGGCTCCGCGGTCCAGAGCACGAGCTCGGAGCCGTCGGTCTGCGTGGCGCCCACGGCGCTCGTCGTGAAGCCCGAGCGGCGCTGCGACCTGATCGTGTTCTGCGTGCGGTACACCTCGCCGGCACCAGGGTCTGCGACCCCGTCACCGTCGGCGTCGCAGGGCGACGGCGTCTCGTAGACGTACTGGACACAGTTGTCGGCGTCGACGGAGCGGCCGTACCGCGCGTCGACGTCGGTCCCGGTCGGGTTGGTGAGCGTGACGTCCACGTTCAGCTGCTGGGTGCCGTCGGCAGGGACCGACATGACCTGGCGGACGAGCACGCCCGAGCTGGCGTCGGCAGAGTCCCACGCGACCGACGGGTCGCCGGAGGTGTCGGCGTCCACGAACCCGCCGGGCACATCGGAGCCGTAGAAGGAGTTTCGGAGGCTCCGGCCGGTGGTCTGGAGGAACCATCCCTCGTAGGGCAAGCCCGGGGTGAAGAAGTCACCGTCGTCGGTGCCGACGCCCCAGCCGTCCTTCTCGCGGTCGGAGCGGAACCCAAGGCCTGCGAACTCGGGTGACGGCGTCGGCGAGCCGTACCCTGTGTACATATTGCCGTGCCAGCCGGCGGGGG
>CAJANQ010000076.1 GCA_903941145.1 uncultured Actinomycetes bacterium | reverse complement strand
GAGCGTGCCGCGCTCGCCGAGTCCCTGGCCACGCAGGTCGTGCGGTCCGCCGCCCCCTTCCTGGTGCTGGTGGCGTGCGACGACGGCGGCGTCGCCGCGTGGGCCGCCGAGCTCGGGGCCGAGGTCGCCAGGACCGACGGGCTCGACCTCAACGGCTCGGTGCAGTCCGCCGTCGACGGGCTCGGGCCCGAGGTGACCACGGCGGTGGTGGTGCACGCCGACCTGGCCGACCCGCTCCGGCTGTCGGCGACGCTGCACGACGCCGAGGTGCTGGTGCGTCAGGGCTACGTGGCAATGGTCCCCGACCTCGACGACGACGGCACCAACGTGCTGGGCGTCCCGACCCGGTCAGGGTTCCGGTTCTCCTACGGGGTCGGCTCTGCGGCCCGCCACCGCCAAGAGGCGTCCCGGCTGGGCCTCAAGGTGCACTCGTTCGTCGACAGCCCGCTGGCGTGGGACGTCGACAACCCGGGCGACCTGCCCTGAACCGCGCCGACCTGCCGGTACGGCGTCAGGACATCGGGGCGCGGCCGGGGCCGGCCGGACCGGCGTAGGCCTGGGCGATGCCGGCCCACTCCGAGGCGACCGGACCTGCGACCTCGACCGACAGGTCGTTCAGGTGCCGGCGCTGGGTGAGCAGCAGGGCCAGGTCGAGGGAGGTGCCGGACAGGCGGTCCTCGGCGTCCTCCGGGCCCCAGGCCCAGACGGTGCCGTCAAGGGCGAGCGCCTCGACCCGGACCGCCGCAGCGGGGACCTCCAGGCCGCGCACCACGTAGCTGTAGGGACGGGCGCGTACGCCCAGGTCGACCACGTGCCGCAGCCGGTCGGTGGCCAGCGGTTCCAGACCGAGCGCGTCGCGCACGTCCTGGCCATGGGCCCACGTCTCCATGAGCCGCGCCGTGACGAACGAGAGCGCACCCATGTCGGGCCCGTACCAGGGCAGCCGCTGCGCTGCGGAGAGCGCGCTTGCGGCGTGACGCATGCGGGCCGACGCGTCGACCCACCAGGTGCGCACGGCCGACGGTTCCATGGTGCGCCCAAGTGCGACGGCGTCCTGCACCGGGTTGGCACCGGCGGCCTGCAACTCGGCGACCTCGGCCCGGAAGCCGTCGGGGTCGGTGATGGCGCGAGCGCCGTGGTCGTCGAACGCGGCGAGGTGCCCGAGCTGGTCGGCGACGTTCCAGCCGTCGGCCGGCGTCGGCAGACGGAGCGACGCGTCGTCGAGCGGGTCGACCACCAGGGCGAGCGCGGCGACCTCGGCGGTCAGGTCGGCGACCAGCGCGGCGAGCGCGGCCTCACGGTCCTGGGTCATCCGCCGCCGCCGGACTCGTCGGCGGAACCGCCCTCGACCACCGTCGTGGGCGGGGCGGTCGCTCCCGGTGCCGGTGCTGCGGTGGTCGTGGTCGACCCCTCCGACCGGCTTCCGCTGTCCGAGGTGAACACGTCCGGGGCGAGCCGGAGCAGCAGCTTGGACTCGAGCTCGCCGAGGAAGCCCTCCGGCGGTCGGTTCGGACCGAAGTACTCGATCGCCACCACGACGTCGCCGACGGCCATGATCGACCACGCCACGGCGGCCGAGCCGTCCTCGGCCAGGTAGACGCGTCCGACGTGGTCGTCGATCGGCTTGGCCGCTCCCGAGTCGAGGACCCGCTGGAGCTTCCGACCCTCGGGCCCGGTCGTGTAGAAGCGGTCGCACCCGCCCACGGCCCGGTCGACCGACGACACGTACTCGCGGGCGTTCTGCCAACGGTCGAGGCGGACTGCCTGCGCCACGACCGTCGCCTTGCCGGCCGGGTCGGAGTAGACGGCGGACTTCACGGGCGACAGCGCCGTCGGGATCGTGACCTCGTCGCCGCAGAACTTGGAACCGAGAATGCCGTACTGGGCCAGCGCCGCGTTGCCGGCCTCCCAGCCTTCGCCCAGGTCGGTGAGCGTGACGACGGCCTGCTCTGGGTCGGCCTTGCCGGCGAGGGCCGCCTGGTCGAGCTCGATGGCAGCAGCCTCGGACAGCTGCACCTTGGACACCGGGTAGGCGAACACGAGCCCGAGCGCCATGCCGCTGACGGCCAGCAGCAGGACGAGCATGAGGACCCGGGCCAGCTTCGACTTCAGCTTCATGGCGTACCTCCGAACTGCTGCTCCCACCCGGCGAGCACGTCGGCGTCGAGCTTCTGGAACAGGAGGCCCGGTGGCACGAACGGCGCGCCCGGGGCAAGCCGGGCCGAGGTGGTGAGCCCCGCGTCGAGGGGCAGCGACTCCCAGGCCACCTCGGGGAACGCCGCCCTGAGCGTGGCGGTCGACGCCGGCACGAACGGGTCCGACGCCACGGCGATCACGACGAGCAGGTCGAGTGCGTTGCGGAGCGTGCAGGCCGTGCGGTCGCGGTCGACCTTGACCGTCTTCCAGGGCTCGCGGACCTCGAGGTAGCCGTTCCCCTCGGCCCAGAGGGCCCGGAGCGCGGCAGTGGCCTTGCGGAACTCGAGGGCGTCGAGGTGGGTCAGGTACTCACCGAGCCGCTCGTCGACCCGCTGCCAGAGGTCGGCCTCCTCCTGCCCGGGCTCGCCGCCCTCGGGGACGACCTCGCCGAAGTGGCGGGACACCTGGGTGGCGGTCCGGTTGACCAGGTTGCCGAACGTGCCGACGAGGTCCTTGTTGACCGCCTCGCCGAACAGCTGCCACGTGAAGCTGGAGTCGTCGGACTCGGGCGCGTTGGCCATCAGGTACCAGCGCCAGTAGTCGGCCGGGAGCAGGTCGAGGGCGTCCGACATGAACACGCCGCGGTGGTCCGAGGTCGAGAACTTGCCGCCGTAGTAGGTGAGCCAGTTGAAGGACTTGAGGCGGTCGACCAGCTTCCACGGCTCGCCGGAGCCCAGGAGGGTGGCCGGGAAGCTGAGCGTGTGGAACGGGACGTTGTCCTTCGCCATGAACTCCGTGTAGGTCACATCCTCCGCGCCGCGGTCCGTGCGCCACCAGCGTTCAAACGTGGCCCAGGACTCGGCCGTGCCCTCGCCGTGCTGGTCCTCGGCCCACTCGAGCGTGGCGCCCAGGTAGCCGATCGGTGCGTCGAACCAGACGTACCAGACCTTGCCGGCGGCCTCGGGGAAGTCGTCGGGGTCCACCGGGACGCCCCACGCCAGGTCGCGGGTGATGCCGCGGTCCTCGAGGCCCTCGTCGAGCCACTTGTGGGCGATCGAGGTGGTGAGCTGCGGCCAGCCGTCGTGGGAGTCGACCCACTCGCGGATCCGGTCCGACAGCACCGACTGGAGCAGGAACACGTGCTGGCTCTCGCGCACCTCGAGCTCGGTGGAGCCCGACACCGCGGACCGCGGCTCGATCAGGTCGGTGGGGTCGAGCGGCTTGCCGCAGGACTCGCACTGGTCGCCCCGGGCCTTCACGTAGCCGCAGTTGGGGCACGTGCCGACCACGTAGCGGTCGGGAAGGAACCGGCCGTCGGCGACCGAGTACACCTGCTGGGTGGCCCGCACCTGCAGGTAGCCCTCGTCGCGGAGACGACGGGCGAAGTGGTTGGTCATGCGGTGGTTCTGAGGCCGCGAGGTCCGGCCGAACCAGTCCCACGACAGTCCGAACTGCTCGCCCAGGGACCGCTGGAGCTCGTGCGTCCGGGTGCAGTACTCGGCGACGTCGACCCCCTCGGCCAGCGCTGCGAGCTCGGCCGGCGTGCCGTGCTCGTCGGTCGCACAGATGGCCAGCACCTCGTGGCCCTGGGCCCGCAGCGCACGCGCCGCCACGTCGGCGGGCAGCATCGAGCCCACGAGGTTCCCGAGATGCTTGACGCCGTTGATGTACGGCAGTGCGCTGGTGATCAGATGGCGTGCCAAAGGGGCTCCAGGGGTCTGGCGGCGATCATACGGTCCCGCGCATGGCCGACCGGGGCGCGATGCTGACACCGTGCGCCGTTCCTCCGCCCCCTCCGTGCCGCTCGTGGCTGGCGTCGACGGGTGCCGGACCGGCTGGGTCGTGGCGCTCGCCGAGGTGACGGCCGACGGGCCCGTCGTGCGGTCGGTCGACGTGGCGCCCACGCTCGGGCCGCTCCTCGACTGCGCCGGCCGCGGCGAGGTCCAGGTGGTGGCCCTCGACATGCCGGTAGGGCTCTCCACCGACCGGCCGAGGGACGCCGACCGCGCCGCCCGCGCCGCGCTGGGCCCCCGCCGGTCCTCGGTGTTCCCTGCGCCGGTCCGGGCCGTGCTTGGAGCGACCGACCACGCCGACGCCGTGGCCCGGTCGCGCGCCGCCTGCGGCGCCGGCATCCCGGTGCAGGCCTGGCACCTGGTCCCCAAGGTGCGGGAGGTCGACGACCTCGTGCGGGCGGCACCGGCCGACGTCCGCGCCGCAGTGCGCGAGACCCACCCCGAGCTTGCGTTCTCGCTCCTCGGCGACGGCCCGTGCGCACACCCGAAACGGACGACGGCCGGTCGGCGGGAGCGGCTGGCCCGGCTGCGGCCGTGGGTGCCCGACCGGTGGACCACGCCGTCACGCACCCCGTCGGGCGCAGCACGGGACGACGTGCTCGACGCACTCGCGCTGGCGGTACGCGCCGCACAGTGGCTGGGGACGGGGCCTGCAGCCCTGGTCCTGGGCGACGAGACCGACATGTTCGGGCTCCGGATGCAGGTCTGGGGCTGAGACGGACCTCCGCACGCGACACGTCTGTTCATGCGTGTCACAGGCATGCACTTAGGTTTTCGCCATGAAGTTCGTGACCGCACCGGGCGCCGAGGGCGCCCCCACCCATGACCGGCTGCGCGGTGCGCCGCTCGGCAGGGGTGCCGTCCCGGCGGCCGACCTGTGGCACCGGGACGAGATCCCCTACTACGGCCTCGACATAGAGACCGACACCACCGTCAACGGGCTCGACCCGACCCAGGCTGAGATCGTCGCCATCGCGCTCACCATGCCGTACTCGTCCGACGGCGACGTCGTGCTCACCGGCCCCGAGGACCAGATGCTCCGGGACCTCGACCAGCTCCTGCAGGAACTCCCCGCCGGCGTGCTCGTCACCTGGAACGGTGCTGCGTTCGACCTGCCCTTCCTGGCCGAGCGGGCACGGCGGGCCGGAGTGCCGCTGCACCTGCGCCTCGCCCAGGACCCTTCGATCGACGACGCCCGCCGGCCCTCGCGTGACGGCCGGAGCGCCTACCGGGCCTCGTGGGGCGCACACCGCCATCTGGACGGCTACCGGCTCTACCGGGCCGACGTGGGCCGCACGCTCGGCCTCCCCTGCGGGCTCAAGCCGATGGCCAAGCTCGTCGGCCTCGAGCCGGTCGAGGTCGACCGCGAGCAGATCCACCAGCTCAGCGCCCAGGACCTGCACGAGTACGTGGCGAGCGACGCCCGGCTCGCCCGTGAGCTCGTCGTGCGTCGGCTTCCTGCCGCCGCGCGCTTTGCCGACCCCTTCGTCCCCGAGGACCAGTACAGGAGCCCCTCATGACCACCTTCAGCAACCACCAGGTCCAGCGCGGCATCGGCGCCCTCGTCGGCTCGGCCGTCGGCGACGCACTCGGCGCGCCGTTCGAGTTCGGGAACGCCGGCGAGTACTCGGCCCGGTTCCCGGCGCCGGTGCTCGGCGGCACCGGCGAGATGGTGGGCGGCGGGTCGTTCGGATGGAAGCCGGGCGAGTTCACCGACGACACGCAGATGGCCCTCGCCCTCGCCCTGTCGCTCCTGGCACGCGAGGGGTTCGACCCGGCCGACCTGTTCGAGCGTTGGCGGGTCTGGTCCACGTCGTGCAACGACGTGGGCATCCTGACCCGCCAGGCCCTGCGTCAGGGCGCCTACCTGGGCGCGGCGCTCGCGGCGCACGAGTCCAACGGCGGCAAGTCCGCCAGCAACGGCGCCGTCATGCGCAACACGCCCGTCGCGCTTTTCACGGCCGGCCAGCCGCTCGACGAGGTCTGGCAGCTCGCCGCCGACCAGGCCGGGCTCACCCACTTCGACCCCGACTGCGCCATCGCGGCGGGCATCCAGGCCCTCATGCTGCGCGCCGGGATCGACGGCCAGGACATGTTCGAGGCGCTCGACGCCGCCCTCGACCGCATCACCGACCCCCAGGCACGGGCCCGCTGGGCGCAGCTCCTGGGACCGAGGTGGACGCCGGACCAGGCCGAGCACCACAACGGCACGGTGTGGACCTGCCTGGCGCAGGCCGTGTGGGCGCTCCGGACGTCCGGCAGCTTCGCCGAGACGGTCGTCGCCGCCATCGACCTGGGTGACGACACCGACACGGTGGCGTGCGTCGCCGGGGGCCTCGCCGGCGCCCGCTGGGGCGTCCAGGGCATCCCCAGCCGCTGGACCACCTACGTCAACGGCTCGCTCATGACCCCCACCGGAAAGGTGGATCTCAACTACGCCGGCCTGCAGGACCTGGCGATGCAGCTCATGGGCGGCGAGGCGAGGGTCCTCACCCCTGCCGAGGGCCAGTCCGCGGGACCGGTCCGGGTCCACCAAGAGCTCCCGGTCCACGCGGCCGAGTGGAAGGGCGCCTCGGCCGCAACTGACGGCGCCGCCATCGTCTCGGCGTGCCGGACCGATGGCGACTTCGACCACCGTCCCGTCCGGCGGGAGGTCTTCCTGATCGACCACTACTCAGAGGACGACAACCACGACGCGCTCGCGGCGCTCCTCGACGCGGTCGACACCATCGACGCCCTCCTGGCCGAGGACCCCGACCGGGACGTCGTCGTCCACTGCCACGGCGGACGCAGCCGCACGGCGTTCATCCTCAAGGGCTGGGCCATGCGCCGGCACGGCTGGACGGAGGACCAGGCCCACGACTGGCTGGTCGCCTCGTGGCCCCGCGCCCACCGGGACAACCCCGTGTTCCTGCGGATCCTGACCGAGGACTGGCCGACCGCCTGACCCTCCCGGGGACCCGTCCCCTGCACTCCCCCGGGGACCCGTCCCCTGCACTCCCCCGGGGACCCGTCCCCGATGACACCACCGGTGACGACCGCGACGGTGGGCGGCATGACCCGTCATCGCATTCCCGTTCCACCGGTTCCGTCCGACCTTGCCCCCAGCCTGGCGCCGGACTTCCCGCACGCCCCGTTCCTGCTGCTCGCCGCCGAGCAGGTCGCGGACGCCGGAGGGGCCGGTCCCACGTTGCTGGGCTTCTCCTTCGTCGAGGGCGGGGTCGACGTCGCCGCCACGTCGATCCCCCCGGACCCACGCTGTGTCGCCGGCGGACTCTTCGGCTTTACCGCCCCCGACCACTGGGCCGGCATCGGCGTCGTCTGCGGCGGTGCGGCCCGTCCGGTGGTCGGGGGCGGCGACGACCCCTCCCGCGAGGCAATAGCCGTGTTCGTCGTCGACCGCGACGGGGAGCTCGCCTCCAGCGTCCGTCTGGGTGACGACGGCCCCGTCGACCAAGGCCCTCCCGCCGGCCTGCTGGTCGACTCGCTGTACCGGTGCCTGTCCCTGCCGGCACCGGGCTGTGCGCCACCGCCGGAGGCACAGATCGGAAGAGCGTCGTGTAGGGAAAGAGTGTAGGATAGGG
>CAJANQ010000075.1 GCA_903941145.1 uncultured Actinomycetes bacterium | reverse complement strand
CGGTTCAGCCCCCAACCGGTTCAGCCCCCAACCGGTTCAGCCCCCAACCGGTTCAGCCCCCAACCGGTTCAGCAGGGTGGGGGACCGCCCCGGTAGCCTGCCCGCCGATGTCTGAGATCACCATCAACCTGCCCGACGGGTCGCATCGTTCGCTGCCCGCCGGGTCCACCGGCGCCGACCTGGCCGCCGACATCGGCCCCCGACTGGCCAAGGAGGCCGTCGTGGTGGAGGTCGGGGGCGAGCCCCGCGACCTCGCTGCGCCGCTCGCCGACGGCGACCAGGTGCGGATCGTCACGACCAAGGACCCCGACGCACTCGAGCACCTGCGGCACTCCACCGCCCACGTCCTCGCCCAGGCCGTGCTGGAGATGTGGCCGGGCGCGACCTTTGCCGGCGGCCCGCCGATCGTCGACGGCTTCTACTACGACTTCGACCTGCCCGACGGGGCGACGTTCTCCGACTCCGACCTTGAGGCCATCGCCGCCCGCATGAAGGCGATCGTCAAGGAGAACCAGCCGTTCGTCCGCGACGAGCTCCCGGCCGCCGAGGCGCTCGCGCTCTTCGCCGACCACCCCTACAAGCGGGTGTTCATCGAGGCCGCCGACGGCGACGAGGTGTCCGGCGGCGGGACCATCAGCACCTACCGCAACACCGACTCGTTCGTCGACCTGTGCCGCGGCCCGCACGTGCCGCGCACCGGGATGCTCGGCCACTTCGCCCTTCAGCGCGTGGCCGGCGCGTACTTCCGGGGCGACGAGAAGAACCCGATGCTCCAGCGCATCTACGGCACGGCGTGGGCGTCCAAGCAGGACCTGGCCGACCACCTCGAGCGGCTCGAGCAGGCGGCCCTGCGCGACCACCGCAAGCTGGGCGCCGAGCTCGACCTGTTCTCGTTCCCCGAGGAGATCGGCTCCGGCCTGGCGGTGTTCCACCCCAAGGGCGGCATCGTGCGCCGGCTCATGGAGGACTACTCGCGGCGCCGCCACGAGGAGGCTGGCTACGAGTTCGTGTACTCGCCGCACATCACCAAGGCGGCGCTGTTCGAGACCAGCGGTCACCTGGACTGGTTCGCGGACGGGATGTTCCCGCCCATGCACCTTGACCACGACCACGGCGGTGAGGGCACCGACTACTACCTCAAGCCGATGAACTGCCCGTTCCACATCCTGATCTTCAGGAGCCGGCAGCGGTCGTACCGCGAGCTGCCGCTGCGGATGTTCGAGTTCGGCACCGTCTACCGCTACGAGAAGTCGGGCGTGGTCCACGGGCTCACCCGGGTGCGCGGCCTGACCCAGGACGACGCCCACATCTTCACCACCAAGGAGCAGATGGGCGAGGAGCTCGAGACGATCCTCGACTTCGTGTTCGACCTGCTGCGTGACTACGGCCTCGACGACTTCTACATCGAGATCTCGACCAAGCCCGAGGGCAAGGCCGTCGGCACCGACGAGGAGTGGGAGGAGGCCACGGCGACGCTGCGCCAGGTGGCCGAGTCCAAAGACATCGAGCTGGTCATGGACGAGGGCGGCGGCGCGTTCTACGGGCCCAAGATCTCGGTCCAGGCCCGTGACGCCATCGGCCGGACCTGGCAGATGTCGACCATCCAGGTGGACTTCCAGCTCCCGCAGAAGTTCGACCTGCACTACATCGGCAGCGACGGCGACCGCCACCGGCCGATCATGATCCACCGGGCCCTCTTCGGTTCCGTCGAGCGGTTCTTCGGCGTGCTCGTCGAGCACTACGCCGGCGCCTTCCCGACCTGGCTGGCCCCGGTGCAGGTCAAGGTCCTGCCGGTGGCCGACGCCCACGCGGACTACGCCCACCTGCTGGCGGCCGAGCTCAAGGGCCACGGCTTCCGGACCGAGGTGGTGCCGTCGGACGAGACGCTCGGCAACCGCATCCGCCGGGCCAAGGGCGAGAAGGTCCCGTACGTGCTCGTGGTCGGCGACGACGACGTGGCCCACCGCACCGTCGGGGTGAACCCCCGCGGCGGCGAGGTCGAGCGCGGCGTCACCGTCGGGGAGTTCGTCGAGCGGCTGGTCGACGACGTCGGCCGCCACCGCTCGGTCTGAGGACTCGGCGACCGTGCCTGTCGACCACCTCTGGGCCACCTGGCGCTCGTCGTACGTGCAGGGAGGCTCGGACCGGGCGCAGGCCGTCGCCCCGGCCGGCGACGGGCGGTCCCTGTTCGAACGGATCCTGGCCGCCGGCGCCGACGGCTCGGCGGACGACCGCGAGCTGGGCGTGGTCCTGCGGGGCCAGCGCTGCTTCGTCCTGCTCAACCGGTTCCCGTACACGTCGGGCCACCTGATGGTGCTGCCCAACCGGGCGGTCGCCGAGCTCGAGGCGCTCTCGGCGCAGGAGCACGACGAGCTCTGGGCGCTCGTACGCAACTCGGTGGTGGCGCTCAAGGCGGGGTTCGGCTGCGACGCCATCAACGTCGGGATCAACCTGGGCCAGGCCGCCGGCGGGTCCCAGTCGGACCACCTCCACGTGCACTGCGTGCCCCGCTGGACCGGTGACGCCAACTTCATGACCGTCGCGGCCGAGACCCGCGTCCTGCCCGTGCCGCTCGACGAGGCGTTCGACCGCCTGCGTGCCGCGTGGCCCGGGCAGTAGCGTGCGCGCCGTGAACGACGACCCGCAGGAGCAGCTGAGCGACGACGAGATCGTCGACGCGCTCCCCGAGGACCTGGACCTGTCCGAGTTCGTCGGTCCGTACACGTTCCCCAACAACAACCGCCGCCGGATCCCCGCCACGATCTACCTGGTGCTCGGCCTGGCGTGCCTGGCCTGGTGGGCCGTCGCCAACGACAGCTCGCCGCTCGTGAACACCGGCATCCTCTGGGGCGGTGCGGGCCTGGTGGCGTTCGGCGCCTACGGGATGGTGGCCGGCTGGACGCTCCGGATCGACGAGACCGAGGCGCTCGTGACGGCCTCGGGCGTCGTCGGGTTCGCGGTCGGCCACGCGTCGGCGCAGCAGGTCTGGCACGGGGTCCTGTCCCGGCCCACCTGGCGCATCCTCTGCTACTCGGCGGAGAACCCTCCGGCCCAGCGCGGCATCGTGCTCGTCGACGGCGTCGGCGGGGGAGTGCTCGAGTACTTCGTCGAGGAGAACCCCGAGGACTGGTCCGACCTCGACGGCTCGCTCACTGCGTGACGCCCAGGTATGTCGGATTCGGGGTCCCCGGCCGTGGCAAGGTAGGGGCGGAGGCAGTGGGGGCGATGGTGGTGCTGCTAGGGCTCTTGCGCCTGTTACGCTTCTGCTAACTACAGTTAGCACTCAGTTCAGCCGAAGTTCTCGCTGACCTTTCCTCTCCACTACGGGGGACCACATGTTCGACGGACAGTTCCGGAACCAGATCGAGGCAGGCCTCCGCCCGATCGGCAACAGCATCCGCAAGACCGGCATCACCGCCGACATGATCACGGCGTTCGGCCTGCTCATGGCGGTCGCCGCAGCCGTCGCCATCGGCGCCGGAGCGCTCCGGCTCGGTCTGCTGCTCCTGGTCCTGACCGGTCTGCCAGACCTGCTCGACGGTGCGGTGGCCAAGGCCTCCGGCTCTGCGAGCGTGCGTGGGGCGTTCTTCGACTCCGTCTCCGACCGCCTCACTGACGGACTGCTCTTCGGTGGCGTGGCCTACTACCTCGCTGCGGACGGCCGCCCCGCATGGCAGGTCATGCTCCCCGTGGCTGGCTACGTCTCGGCGTCGCTCGTCAGCTACATCCGGGCCAAGGCCGACGCCCTCGGGTTCGACGCGCGAGGTGGTCTGGTCGAGCGGGCAGAGCGGTTCATCCTTCTGGGCCTCGGCCTGCTCTTCGACCCGCTCCTGGTCCCGGTCATGGCGCTGATCGTCGTGCTCAACATGATCACGGCCGGCCAGCGGTTCGTGAAGGTCTGGCGCCAGGCCACGGCGCAGACGCCGGCGCTCTCCGACCGTCGGCGCCGTCGGGCAGCCCGTCGCACGCCGCGACCGCGCAGCACCGGCCGCTCCTCGCTCCGCCGTCCCGGCGGGTCCGCCTGACCGCGGTCGGGGCCCTCGCCGATGGAGCTGAACGTCAGCAGCCTGAAGGCCGCCTCGCGGGTCACCCGCGCCCTGCCCAAGCCCGTCACCTCGGGACTCTCCAAGGCCATCAGCCTGGGGGCCGCCCGGTTCTCGCCGGAGCAGCGGCTCATGGCCGAGCGCAACATGCGCCGGGTCCTGGGGCCGGCCGCCCCGGAGGCGGTCGTCCAGCGCAAGACCCAGCAGGTCTTCGACTCGTACGCCCGCTACTGGGTCGAGACGCTCGAGGTTCCGCACCTCACCGCAGCGCAGGTCGACCGCGGGTTCACCTACTCGGGGCTGAACCACATCGCCGACTCGCTCGAGCGGGGCCTGGGCCCGATCTTGGCGCTGCCGCACGTCGGCGGTTGGGAGTGGGCGGCTCGCTGGCTCCACTCGGTCGCAGGGTGGAAGGTCGCGGCGGTGGCCGAGAAGCTGGAGCCGGTCGAGCTGTTCGAGTGGTTCCTGGACCTGCGCCGCAGCCTTGGGCTCCACATCATCCCGCTCGAGGACGGCGCAGCCCTGGAGATCGGCGCCGCCATCCTGAACGGCGAGATCATGTGCCTCCTCGCCGACCGTGACGTGGTCGGCGGCGGGGTCGAGGTCGACTTCTTCGGCGAGCGCACCCGAGTGCCGTTCGGACCGGCGCTGCTGGCCCTTCGCACCGGCGCCCCGATCCTGCCCACCGCCGTGTACTTCGTCGGCGACCACTGCCACGGCGCCGTGGGCGAGCCCGTCCCGGTCGAGAGCACCGGCGACACCCGGGCCGACGTCGCCCGCATCACCCAGGACCTGGTGCGCCGCATGGAGGCACAGATCCGCGAGGCGCCCGAGCAGTGGCACCTCCTGCAGCCCAACTGGCCGAGCGACTACGAGGCGCTGGGCCAGCCGGTGCCCGACGCCGACGCCCCGGCCTGAGCACGGTCAACGGGCCTAGGTTCTTCGCGTGCGCATCGGGATCGTCTGCCCCTACAGCCTGAGCCTCCCCGGCGGGGTGCAGAACCAGGTGCTGTCGCTGGCGCGGTCGCTGCGCCGTCGCGGTCACGAGGTGCGGGTGCTGGCACCGTGCGACGGCCCGCCGCCCGAGCTGTTCGTCATCCCGGTCGGCAAGAGCCTGCCCACCGCGGCCAACGGCTCGGTCGCCCCGATCGCTCCTGACCCGTCCGCCCAGCTGCGCACCATCCGTGCCCTGTGGGACGAAGGCTTTGACGTACTCCACGCCCACGAGCCGCTCGCCCCCGGGCCCTGCCACACGGCACTCGTGGTGAAGCCGGCGCCGATCGTCGGGACGTTCCACGCCGCAGGGTCCATGCCGGCGTACTCGGTGGCGTCCGGCCTCGCGAACTGGGGCGCCAACCGCATCGACGTGCGGGTCGTGGTGTCGGAGGACGCCCGTGCGTTGGCGTCCAAGCACCTGCCGGGCGACTACGTGGCGCTGTTCAACGGGATCGAGGTCGACCGGTTCCGGTTGGCCGAGCCGTGGCCGACCACCGGCCCGACCGCCCTGTTCCTGGGCCGCCACGAGCCGCGCAAGGGACTGGAGGTCCTGCTGCGCTCGCTGCCGGACCTGCCGCAGGACCTGACGGTGTGGGTGGCCGGTTCCGGTCCCGCCACCGACGACCTCCGCGCCCGCTACCAGGACCCGCGGGTGCAGTGGCTGGGCCGCATCGACGACGAGGAGCGCGACCGGCGCATGGCCGGCGCCGACGTGTTCTGCGCGCCGTCGCTCGGCGGCGAGTCGTTCGGCGTGATCCTGCTGGAGGCCATGGCGGCCGGCACGACGGTCGTCGCGAGTGCGATCCCCGGGTACGAGAAGGTGGCGGTCGTCGACGGCGAGCCCGCCGCCGTCCTGGTCGAGCCCGACGACCCGGCCGCGCTCGCCGAGGGGCTCCGGAGCGCGCTCGGGGACGCGGCGCTCACGGCCCGCCTGCGCGAGGCCGGCACCCGTCGGGCCGAGTCGTTCGACATGGAGCGCCTGGTCGACGAGTACCTCCGCCTCTACCAGCTGGCGATGGACACGGCCACGGTCGACGAGGCCGGCGGGGCGGGGGAGCGGCGCCGTGGCTTCTTCGGCCGGCTGCTGAACCGGTAGCGTCGTCCGGATGGACGCCACCACCACGCCTGCAGCCGACGCCGACCGTCTGGTCCGACGTGCGGTCGTGGCCGGGATCCTCAAGGGCGCCCTGATCCTTGTCGTGGCCGCCGTGGTCGGCGTGGTGGTCGGCGCAGAGTGGCTGTTCCTGCTCGGTCTTGGCGCCGGCGCCGGTCTCGCCGTCGGCTGGGCCCTCTACGTGCGTGCACTGGTGCAGCAGTCCGTCGCGACCGTCCTCAAGGACGTCGGTGCCGCACCGCTGGCCGACGGCGCCGCACCGCGGCTGACCAACGTGGTCGAGGGACTCTGCGTCGCCAGCGGCGTGTCCGAGCCCGAGATCTGGACGGTGGCCGCACCGTCGGCCAACGCCATGGCGGTCGACGCCGGCGGCCGCACTGCCCTGGTCGTCACCGGGGGTCTGGTCGAGCACCTGGGACTGGTCGAGCTCGAGGGCGTCGTGGCCAACCTGCTGGGCCGCGTCAAGGACGGGAGCGCCCGCCTGTCGACCACCGCCGTGGTCCTGCGACGGCTGCCGATGTCGTCCGTGTACGCCCCCGACCGTCTGGTTGCCGAGGGCCTGGGCGAGCAGTACGCCGTGCGCAGCGACCTGGAGGTGGTGCGGATCACCCGGTTCCCGCCCGGCCTCCGAGCCGCGCTCGAGCAGGCGTCGTCGGCGGGAACGGCGGTGGAGGTCGGCCCGTCCGACCTGGCGCACCTCTGGCTGGCCCCTGTGGCCGACTCCTCCGACGCTCCGGCCTCGGTGCAGACGGCGGCCCAGCCGCTCGACCTGCGCATCGCCGTCCTCGACGAACTCTGAGCCGCCCGAGGTCCCTCGGGTCCGGCAGCGAGCGGCCCCGCACCGGAACCCGCTTCGGAGCGCAGGGGGCCGTGTCGTTACACTCGGGCACATGTCCGACACCCCCGTCCACGAGACCGGCACGCGCCTGGTGAAGCGAGGCCTTGCCGAGATGCTGAAGGGCGGCGTCATCATGGACGTCGTCAACGCAGAGCAGGCCAAGATCGCCGAGGACGCGGGTGCATGTGCCGTCATGGCCCTCGAGCGCGTCCCGGCCGACATCCGGGTCGACGGCGGCGTCGCCCGCATGAGCGACCCCGAGATGATCCAGGGCATCCAGGCCGCAGTGAGCATCCCTGTCATGGCCAAGGCCCGCATCGGCCACTTCGTCGAGGCGCAGATCCTCCAGGCGCTCGATGTCGACTACGTCGACGAGTCCGAGGTCCTGAGCCCGGCCGACGAGGCCCACCACATCGACAAGTGGGCGTTCGACGTGCCGTTCGTCTGCGGCGCCACCAACCTGGGCGAGGCGCTCCGGCGCATCTCCGAGGGCGCCTGCATGATCCGGTCCAAGGGCGAGGCTGGCACCGGCAACATCGTCGAGGCCGTCCGCCACCTGCGTTCGATCCTCGGCGACATCCGCAAGGTCGGCCAGGCCGACTCGGCCGAGCTGTTCGACTGGGCCAAGCGGCTCCAGGCCCCGCTCCCGCTCGTCCAGGAGATCGCCGAGACCGGCAAGCTGCCCGTCCCGCTGTTCTGCGCCGGCGGCATCGCCACCCCGGCCGACGCCGCGCTGGCCATGCAGCTCGGCGCCGAGGCCGTCTTCGTGGGCTCCGGCATCTTCAAGTCGACCGACCCCGCCCCGCGGGCCCGGGCGATCGTCGAGGCCACCACGAACTTCAACGACGCCCAGATCCTGGCCAAGGTCAGCAGCGGGCTCGGCGCCCCGATGACCGGCATCGGGATGGACGACCTGGACCTGAAGCTGGCCGACCGCGGCTGGTGACGGCCCGGCCGGCACGCCCGGCCTGCCCGTGACCAGACGCGTGACCAGCCATCGGGGAGACTCACGTCCATGAAGGTCGGTGTACTCGCGCTCCAGGGGGCTTTTGCCGCGCACTCGTCGGTGCTCGAGCAGCTCGGCGTGGCGACCACCGAGGTCCGCCTGGCGGAGCAGCTCGCCGACGTCGACGCACTGGTGCTCCCGGGCGGAGAGTCCACGACCATCTCGATGATCGCCCAGCGGACCGGGCTGTGGGACCCGCTCAACGCGTTCGTCCGCTCCGGCCGGCCGGTGCTCGGCACCTGTGCCGGGCTCATCCTCCTGGCAGCCGAGGTCCTCGACGGCCGCTCCGACCAGACCAGCCTGGGTGCGCTCGACGTCTCGGTGCGCCGCAACGCCTTCGGGCGGCAGCTCGCCAGTTTCGAGATGGACGTTCCGGTCGTGGGCCTCGACGAGCCGTTCCACGCCGTCTGCATCCGGGCGCCGGCCGTCGAGCGGCTCGGCGACGGCGTCGAGGTGCTCGCCGAGGTCGACGGTCACCCCGCACTGGTGCGGCAGGGCGCGATGATGGGCGCCATCTTCCATCCTGAGCTGGCGGACGACCCCCGCCTGCACGAGCTGTTCCTCGCCGGCTGACGCCGACGTCGACAGTTCCGACCACACGCAACGAGAGGGAGCACCACCATGTCGGGGCACTCCAAATGGGCAACGATCAAGCACAAGAAGGGCGCGGCCGACAAGAAGCGCGGCAAGCTCTTCGCCAAGCTGATCCGCCAGGTCGAGGTGGCGGCCCGGACCGGTGGCGGCGACCCCGAGTCCAACCCGACGCTGCGGACCATGTTCCAGAAGGCCCGTGACGCGTCGGTCCCGCTCGACACCATCGAGCGTGCCGTCAAGCGCGGCACCGGCGAGCTCGAGGGCGTCACCTACGAGGAGGTCGCCTACGAGGGGTACGCCCCGCACGGCATCGCCCTCTACGTCGAGGCGCTCACCGACAACCGCAACCGCACGGGCCCCGAGATCCGGTCGATCTTCTCGAAGCAGGGCGGCTCGATGGCCGAGCCCGGCGCCGTGGCCTGGCAGTTCGAGCGCAAGGGCATCGTGGTCGTGCCGTCGTCGGTGTCCGAGGACGACGTCATGCTCGCGGCGCTCGACGCCGGGGCCGAGGACGTCTCGGACAACGGCGAGGGCTGGCAGGTGACGTGCGAGCCCGGGCTCACGTTCGTCGTGCGCCAGGCGCTCGAGGACGCCGGCATCGCGGTCGAGTCCTCCGACCTGACGATGGTCCCCACCACGACGGTCGAGCTCGACACGGTCGAGGCCGCAGCGTCGGTCCTGCGGATCATCGACGCCCTCGAGGACCACGACGACGTGGGTGACGTGTTCGCCAACATGGACCTCCCCGACGAGGTCCTCGCGCAGCTCGAGGACTGAGCGAGCCGACACATGGTGGCAGTGGGGGACCTGGCGCCGAGCTTCCAGCTCGACGGGGTGGACGGCCGAACCGGCGCGCCCTGCAACTTCTCGCTCGAGGACCTGCGCGGCCGGCCGGTCGTGCTCGTCTTCTACCCGAACGACAACTCGCCGCTCTGCCGGCGCCAGCTCGCCGAGTACACCGCCGGCATCGGCTCGTTCGACCAGCTCGAGGCGCAGGTGCTGGGGCTGAGCCCCTGGTCGGTGGCCTCGCACGCCAAGTTTGCGAGCCGCTCCGGCGGGTTCGGCTTCCCGCTCCTGTCGGACCCGGAGAAGGACGTGGCCCGCTCGTTCGGCGTCCTCGGCCTGCTCGACCTGTACCGACGGTGCACGTTCGTGCTCGACCCTGACGGGGTCGTCCGCTACGCGCACCGGTACCTGGGCGGCGGGTTCGGGTTCCGTCCGGTCGACGAGCTCGTGGCCGCGGTCGCCGCCGCCACCGTGCAGTCCCCGCCGGGGGACTGAGGACCGCCGTGCGTCCGACGTCGCGCCACCGGTCGCTCGACGGCCTGCGCTCGCTCGCGCTGGCGCTCGTGCTGGCCTACCACCTGGGCGTGCCTGGGTTCGGCGGCGGGTTCGTCGGCGTGGACCTGTTCTTCGTCCTCTCCGGCTACCTGATCACCTCGCTGCTGGTCGACGAGCACGGCCGCACCGGCGGGGTCTCGCTCCGGGCGTTCTGGGCCCGGCGGGTCCGGCGCCTGTGGCCGTTGTCGTGGATCACGCTCTGCCTGGTCGCGCTCGCCGGCCTGGTGGGGGTCTGGAACGCGGACCAGCGGTCGACGCTGCCGGGCCAGACCGCGGCGGCGACCGCGCAGGTGGCCAACTGGTGGCAGATGCTGCACGGCGGTTACGTCGACCGGTTCTCGGCCCCGTCGCCGCTTCGACACATGTGGTCGCTGTCGGTCGAGGAGCAGTTCTACGTGTTCTGGCCGCTCCTGCTCGTCGGTGCGCTGGTGCTGGCCGCCAGGACCGGCCGTCGGGCAGCTCGGGCGCTCCCGTGGGCGCTCGTCGGCGTGCTGTCGGTCGCCTCTGTGGCGCTCGGCTTCGTGGTCAGTCCCGTCCACGCCTACCTCGGGACGGGGACGCGTGCCGTCGCACTCCTGGCCGGTGCCGCGCTGGCGCTCGCGTGGGCCAACCACCCGCTCGACGGGCCCGGGGTCCGTTCGGCGATGGGGACCCGCCGGACCCGTTGGCTGCTCGGTGCGGCCGGTCTGGCCGGCGCGGCCGTCCTGGCGGTCGTGACCGTCGTCGCCCGCCCGGAGGACCCGTGGTTGGGCCGCGGCGGCTTCGCCGTCATCGCCGTGGCCGGCACTGCCGTCGTGGCGGCGGTGGTCGGCGGCCCGTTCGAGCTTCGTGACGGGCTCGGGCTGGCGCCGTTCGTCTGGGTGGGGGAGCGGTCGTACGCCGTCTACCTCCTGCACTGGCCGCTGATCGTCGCACTCGGCCCGAGCGTGCCGCTCTGGCTTCGGACCCTGGTCGTGCTCGGTGCGTCGTTCGCCGGCGCCGAGCTGCTCCGGCGGCTCGTCGAGGTCCCGGTCACGGTGCGCAGGGTGCCGGCCCGGGTGCTGTCGGCCGGCGGCGCGGCGCTCGCCGTGGTCACGGTCGTGGCGCTCGTCGTGGCCGCACCGACCGGCTCCACGCCGAACGAAGAGGTGGCCAAGTCCCTCCAGGCTGTGCCCGACCAGACGTCGGCCGGCGGTCCCGGCGGGAGCAGGTCGGCCGAACCCGGTCGCACCGCCCGGGGCACGGCACCGGCTCCCACGTCGCCGCCGACGACCTGTCCGCCGGCGCCGGCCGCGCCCCCGACGACCTTTGGCAGCTCCGACGCCTTCGACATGTCGACCATCGACGTCGTGGGCGACCCGAACGCGCCCCGGTGCGGGGGCACGTTGCGGGTGATGGTGGTGGGGGACTCGACCGCCCGGGGGATCGCGAACGGCCTCGTCGCACTGGGCGACCCCCGCATCCAGGTCTGGGACCGGTCGGTGCTCGGCTGCGCGTTCAACGACCTGAACTACGGGAAGAAGTGCCCCGACTGGCGCTCGGCCTGGAGCCTGGACGTGATCGGCCTCGACCCTGACGTGGTCGTCCTCTACTCGACGGTGGCCGAGGAGCTGCAGGCGGTCGACGACCCGCCGTTCCTGACCGAGGCGGCGCACTCCCAACGTGTCGAACAGATGGTCGAAGGGGTCCGTACGCTCCAGGCCGGCGGTGCCAAGGTCGTGCTCACGACGACCCCGGTGCCGTGGCG
>CAJANQ010000074.1 GCA_903941145.1 uncultured Actinomycetes bacterium | reverse complement strand
GTCGCCGAGATCACCGGCGCCCGGTTGATCCGCCTGCAGTGCTACGAGGGGCTCGACGAGTCCAAGGCGCTGTACGAGTGGAACTACAAGAAGCAGCTGCTGCGCATCCAGGCCACCAAGGCCGACGAGTCGGCCAACTGGACCGACATCGAGGACGACATCTTCTCCGACGAGTTCCTGCTGACCCGTCCGCTGCTCGAGGCCATCCGGTCCACCGAGCCGGTCGTGCTGCTGATCGACGAGGTGGACCGCGTGGAGGTCGATACAGAGTAGCTGCTCCTCGATATCCTGTCCGACTACCAGGTCTCCATCCCCGAGCTGGGCACGATCACCGCCCGCCAGATCCCGCTGGTGTTCCTGACGTCGAACAACACCCGTGAGCTGTCCGAGGCCCTCAAGCGTCGCTGCCTCTACCTGCACGTGGACTACCCGGACATGGAGCGCGAGAAGCAGATCGTGCTGACCAAGGTCCCGGGCATCACCGAGTCGCTCGCCGACCAGGTCGCCCGCATCGTGCGGTCCATCCGCCAGCTGGAGCTGAAGAAGGCCCCGTCGGTGTCGGAGACGCTCGACTGGGCCCGCACGCTGGTCCTGCTCGGCCTCGAGCACGTGGACGCGGAGACCGCCACCTCGACGGTCAACATCCTGCTCAAGTACCAGACCGACATCGCCAAGGCGACCAAGGAGTTCGCCGGCTCGTCGGCGTTCACCCCGGCCGACGCCGCGAAGGGCTGAGCCGTCCGATGACGGTCGAGGCCGACACCTCCGGCCTGCACGGCGACGGCGAGGGAGCCGTCGGTGACGCGCTCACCGACCTGCTGGCCGGGTTCATCGGCGAGCTGCGCCAGGCCGGCCTGCCGGTCAGCCTGACCGAGAACCTCGACGCGATGGAGGCCGTGCGCCACATCCCGCTCGAGGACCGCCAGGCCTTCAAGTACGCGCTCGCCGCCACGATGGTGAAGCAGCACGCCCACTGGCGCGTGTTCGAGACCGTGTTCGAGGTCTACTTCTCCCTGCGGGGCGCCGAGTACACCATCGACGACCTGAACTCCGACGATCTCCCCGACACCCTCGAGGACGAGGACCGGGACGGAGCCAACGGCCAGACGGGCCAGGGGCAGGGCAAGGGCCAGGGCGGCGCCTCCGACTCCCTGACCCCCGAAGAGCTCGCCAAGATGCTCTACAACGCCCTCCTGAAGGGCGACGTGTCGGCGATGCAGGCGATGGCCCGCCAGTCGGTGAAGCGCTTTGCCGGCATGGAGCCGGGGCGGCCCGTCGGCGGCACCTACTACCTGTACCGGACGCTGCGGAACCTGGACCTCGACGGCATGCTCGAGCAGATGATGCAGCAGGCCCGCGAGGAGTCGCCCGACGGTCTGACCCCGTTCGAGGAGCGGCTCGAGCGTGACGAGTTCGAGGACCGGATCGAGAAGTTCAAGAAGGAGATCGAGGCCGAGATCCGTCGCCGCCTCGTTGCTGACCGCGGTGTCGAGGCCATGGCCAAGACGCTGCGCAAGCCGCTCCCCGAGGACATCGACTTCATGCACGCGAGCCGTGAGGAGCTGGGCACCCTGCGCAAGGCACTCCAGCCGCTCACGCGGCGGCTGGCGGTCCGGCTGGCCCGCAAGCGGCGGCACGGCCGCAAGGGCCCGCTCGACTTCCGGGCCACCGTGCGCCACTCGCTGTCGTACGGCGGTGTGCCGGCCGAGCCCAAGTTCAAGTACCCGCGTCCGGCCAAGCCGGAGATCTTCGTGGTGGCCGACATCTCCGGCTCCGTGGCGGCCTTCGCCCGGTTCACGCTGCACCTCGTCTACGCCATCTCCGGACAGTTCTCGAAGGTGCGCTCGTTCGTCTTCATCGACGGCATCGACGAGGTCACCAGCTACTTCGAGGGGACCGAGGACATCGTCGAGGCCATCCACCGGGTCAACACCGAGGCCGACGTGATCTGGGTCGACGGCCACAGCGACTACGGCCACGCCTTCGAGGCGTTCTGGAACCGCTGGGGTGCAGAGATCGGCCCCCGGACCACCGTGATCATCCTGGGCGACGCCCGGAACAACTACCACGCGTCGCAGTCCTGGGTGGTCAAGGAGATGCGCCACAAGGCGCGTCACGTCTACTGGCTCAACCCCGAACCCCGCGCCTACTGGGACACCGGCGACTCGATCGTGGGGGAGTACGGCAACTTCTGCGACGGGACGTTCGAGTGTCGCAACCTGCGGCAGCTCGAGAAGTTCGTCGACCACTTGGTCTGACGTCCCCCCCCGGCGGGGTGCGGCTCGGGCCGCACCGCCGTATCGTCATGGGGAATCGCTGTAGGTCCGACGGGTAGAGGAGTTCCGCGTGTCGATCGTCGACAAGGTCAAGGTCAAGGCTGGCTCGCTGAAGCCCCGTGTGACGGAGTGCATCATCTACGTCCGGCCCGTCCCGCTCATCGCGGACGAAAAGCCTGACGCCGGCGAGGACTTCTACTTCAAGGTCTGCTTCGACCCCACCGACCGGCACCTGGCCCAGATCGAGACGCCCGAGCGGCTCAAGCTGATGGAGGGCCCGTTCGCCCGGGGGGCCATGGTGATCCTGGCGATCCACAAGCCGACCGACACAGCGATCGGCAAGATGTGGCTCATCACCCGCTCACCCGAGCAGGGTGACGGCAGTCGTGGCCTGCTGCCGATCCATCTGGCAAAAGACGAGTCGTTCCTCTTCGACCTGTGGGTGCACAAGGACTTCCGCCGTCACCACGTGGGCATCACTATGGCGTTCGAGATGGGCGCCGCCTACGACCGGTTCTTCCCTGACATCCGTTGGGTCTACGGCTACGCCCACAAAGACAACGAGGCGTCCCGCAACCTCATGGAGCTCTTCTATGGCATGTGGCCCGTGCAGGAGATCAAGGAGGTCGAGGTCGGCGACTTTTGGGTTTCGGTGGTGCCCGGGTCCGACACGCCCAAGTTCGGTCCGTTCTCCAAGAAGGGCCGTCACTCGGGCGACTCGTTCGACATGCCGGGCCGCGTTCGCTCCGGCGACGGCTACCGGGACTACCACCACCCGGACGGGTTCGCCCGGTTCCCGCACGAGTTCGAGGTGTCGGACGGCTGGATGTGGCCCGGCGCCGACTGGTTCGACAACGAGCACGTCCTCGACGCCGACGGCGGCAAGGGGCTTCCCGACACCGCAGTGCGCGAGCTCGACTGAGCCGGCCGCCGTTCAGCGACCCGGCACCTCAGGAGAGGTGCAGGCCACACTCGGTCTTGTCGTTGCCGGCCCAGCGGCCGGAGCGGGGGTCCTCGCCCTCGGCGACCGGCTTGGTGCACGGCATGCAGCCGATCGACGGGTAGCCCTGCGCGACGAGCGGGTTGACGATGATGCCGTGATCGGCGATGTAGGCGTCGACGTCGGCCGCGGTCCAGTTGGCCAGCGGGTTGACCTTGACCAGTCCGCGAAGGTCTCGGGCCAGGATCGGGGCGTTGGCGCGGGTCGGGGCCTCGTCACGGCG
>CAJANQ010000073.1 GCA_903941145.1 uncultured Actinomycetes bacterium | reverse complement strand
GGCAACGCGGCGGGACTCTACGACGAACTGTCCCTTGCCATCGCAGGCTTTGCCATCGGGCTGCCGGCCTTCTCGCTGGTGCTGTTCCTCGTCCGTGTCGCCTACTCCTACGGCGACACCCGAAGCCCTGCCTTCGTGGCGCTCGCCATGGTGGTGCTCGGTGGGGCGGCGATGGTCGCCATGGTCCAGATCGGCAGCGGAGCCGACCGCGTCGCGCTGATCGGAGCCGGCTACGCCGTGGCGCAGTGCGTAGGGCTGGTCGGGCTTTCCTGGGTGGTCCGGAGCAAGCTCCACCGCGAGGGTGCGCGCGTGCACCAACTTGTCGTACCGGTGTGCCGCTCGGCCGGTGCCGCCGTCGTGGCGTCGGCCGTCGTGGGCATGGCGGTCGCACGGCTCTCGCCCGCCTCGCGCCTCGGGTCGATCGCGGCCGTGGCGTTAGGGGGGACCGTGCTGCTGGTGATCGCGGTGGGGCTGGGCTGGCTGGCCGGCGGTCCAGGGCCCAAGGCGCTCGTGTCGACCCTGGGTGCGCACCCCGGTCGGCGCACCGGTGGCAGCGCACGGGGCCAGGACGAGCTTGCGGACCGTGCCGCGGCCGAGCAGCTCGTCGAGGAGATCGAGCGGGAGGCCGGGCAATGACCACGACGCGGAGGGGCACCGCGGTGCAGCTGCTGGGCCCGTCGACCGGCGGTATCCGGAACCACGTGACCACCCTCGCCGCCGGCCTGCGGGACCTGGGTTGGTCGGCGCCGGTGCTCGGTCCTGAGGGAGTGCTCGACGGCATCGGCCAGCTCGACGGGGTGGTGGCGGTCCCGGCCGGAATGTCGCCGACCGGCCTACTCGCCGCCCGACAGGCCGTGCGGCCGTGGCGGTTCGACGACCCGGTCCTGCACGCGCACGGGCTGAAGGCAGCCTGGACGCTCGTCGGGGGTCGGCCCTCCCGCCCGCTGGTCATGACGCAGCACAACGTGGTGCTCGACCAGTCGGCAGGACGGTCGGCAGACCTGCAGCGGCGACTCGAGCGGGAGGTCCTGAAGCGGGTGGACCGCGTCATCGCCCCGACGCCCCAGCTGGCGGCGGCGCTCGCCGGTACCGTCCGGGAGGACCGGATCAGGGTCGTGGTCCCGTGCTTCCCGCGGCCGGTGCCGACCGCGTCGAGGACCGAGGTCCGCCACCGGCTCGGTCTGAGCGATGACACTCCTGTGGTGGTGTCCGTGACCCGCCTCCATCCGCAGAAGGACCTGACGACGCTCGTGGCCGCGTGGTCGGGCGTCGTCGCCCGTGTGCCCGACGCCCAGCTCGTGGTCGTGGGGGAGGGGCCGGCCCGGTCCGAGGTCGAGGCCGCGGTCGCCGCAGCTGGTCTCCAGGGGTCGGTGCAGCTCATCGGGTCCCGTCCTCGGGCGGCCGACGAGCTCGCTGCGGCCGACGTGGCCGTGCTCACCTCGGTGTGGGAAGCGATCCCGATCGTGCTGGCCGAGGCGCTTCTGCTCGGGGTCCCGGTCGTGTCCACCGACGTCGGCATGGCGTCGGACCTCATGGGTGACGGCACCGGCGGGCGGGTCGTGCCGGTCGGCGACGCAGAGGCGGTGGCCGACGGACTCGTCGCGCTGCTCGAGGACCCAGAGCGGGCTGCCGTGGGCAGAGCTGGACAGGTCCGTGCCGAGCAGGTCTTCGACCCGGACGCCCTGGTCGCAGGTGTCGCGGCGGTCTACGAGGAGCTCGCATGACACGCCGTCCTCCGCCCCTGCGTACCGCGCTGGCGCTGTTGGTGCTGCTCGTCCTGGCCGTTGCGGCGCCGGCATCTGCCGTTCCGCGCGACGTGACGTCGTCGATGGCCGCCCGGCGTGTGGTCGTGGTCACGGCACCGCGCCTCACCTGGTCACTGGTCAGGGAGCTGCGCCCGCCGAACCTCACGAAGTTCTTCGAGGCGGCCGCGGTCGCGTCGACCAGCCCGCGGACGGTCGGGCCACGCACGGACCCGTCTCGTGCGTACCTCACCATCGGGGCCGGCAACCGTGCCGACGACCTGGACCCGGTCACCGCCGGCCAGGCTGCGGACCTGTTCGCCGACACCCCGGAGGGGCCGGCCCGGGACGTGTTCCGGCGGCGGACCGGGGAGACCCCGACCGGGTCGGTGCTGGCGCTCACGTTCCCCGAGCAGGTCACCCGCAACGAGTCGCTCCGCTACGGCGCCGAGCCCGGCTCGCTGGGGCAGGCCCTCACCTCGGCGGGGAAGCGGGTCGGTGTCGTCGGCAATGCCGACCTCGGCGCCGGCGACGACAACGGCCGGCCCGTCGCGCTCAGTGGAGTGGACGGCACCGGCCAGGCTGCTGCCGGCAGCGTCGGCGACTCGCTCCTCGCCGACGAGCCGCTGGCACCCTTCGGCGTCCAGCTGGACCGTGCCGCCGTCCTGGCCGCCGCGCTGCCCGCCGAGCGTCCCGACCTGACGGTGGTGGAGCTGTCCGACCTCGAGCGTGCGGAGCAGGCGCGGTCGACGAGCACCCCCGAGCAGGGCGACCGACAGTTCGCCAAGGCGCTTGCGCACGACGACAAGGTCTTCGGCGACCTCGTGGCCTCTGTCGACACCACCCGCGACGTGTTGATGGTGATCGGCCCGACCGCCCCGTTGGCCGAGGAGCAGCTGACGGTGTTCGGCGTCGCCGGCCCCGGCTACTCGCAGGGCTGGGCGAAGTCGGCCACGACTCGTCGGACGGGCTACGTGACGCTGACCGACGTGGCGTCCACGGTCCTGCGCACGTTCGGGATCGACCCGCCGGCCGCGGTGAACGACACGCCGGTCTCGTCGGTCGCGTCGTCCGAGACGCTCGCCAGCCGCACGGCGACGATGGTGCGCTCCAGCGAGCGCGCCGTGTTCCGGGACTCTGCGACGGGCCCGGTGACGGTCGCCTACATCGTCCTGCTGGTGCTGCTGCTGATCCTGTCCGCGGTCGGACTCGCCAAGGGCTGGAACGAGAGCCGGTGGCTCAAGTGGTTCGCCCTGACCGTCCTGGCCGTCCCGCTCTCGGTGTACCTGTCGGGGCTCCTGGGCTACGGCCCGTTCGTGGTGGCGACCATCGGGCTCGTGGAGCTGGCGTTCGCCGGCGTGGTGGCGGTCGCCGTGCTGCCGCTCGAGCGGCGAGAGGTCCTGCTGCCTCCGGCGCTCGTGGCCGCAGCGACCTCGCTCCTACTGGTGGTGGACCTGTTCACTGGCGCGTCGCTGCAAATCAACACGATCTTCGGCTACTCGCCCATCGTCGCCGGCCGGTTCGCCGGGATCGGGAACCAGGCGTTCTCGGTCATGTCGATCAGCGCACTGATCGCCGTGACTGCGTGCTGGGAGATGTGGTTCCGCAAGCATCCGGAGTCGTCCAAGGTCGGTCCGCTGGTCGTGGCTGCTGGAGCCTTTGCGCTCCTGGTCGTGGCGGACGGGGCACCCAGCTTTGGTAGCGACGTCGGAGGAGTGCTGGCGTCCGCCCCGGCCTACGCGGTCTGTCTGCTCATGCTGGCGGGGGTCAAGGTCAGGGCCCGTCTGGCGGCGCTGATCGGGGTCGTCACCGTCGGCATCCTGGTCGGGTTCGCCGCACTGGACCTCTCCCGGCCGGCGGCGTCACGGACCCACCTGGGCCGGTTCGCCGCCAAGGTGCTCGACGGTGGCGCGGCCACGATCCTCCAGCGCAAGGTCGAGGCGAACGTGAGCGTGCTGACCTCGACGGTCTGGACCGTGGTGATCCCCGCGGCGCTGCTGTACTTCGCCTACCTGACCTGGCGGCCGAACCGGTTCATGCAGCGGGTCGTCGACGCGCACCCGAGCTTCCGGCCGTTCGGTGTCTCCGCGATCCTGCTCGGCGTGCTCGCCTGGGGGTTGAACGACTCCGGCGTCTCGATGCCCGCCATGATGCTGATGATCGCACTGCCGTACACGGCATGGCTGGCGCTCGACCGGGCGGACCGAACGTGATTGCGACCTTCGTCGGTCTGGCGGTCGGCGCACTCGTGGGCGCTGCCTTGTGGTCTGCGTCGTCCTCGATGTTCTCCGTCGACGTCCTGCAGCGGCAGAACTACCGCGGCCGGCAGCTCCCGACCGCCGTCGGGGTGCTGGTCCCGGTCACGGCGCTCTTCGTGGTGGGCGCCGGCCGGGTCGGACTGCTGGCGGCGCAGCGCGCTCCTGCCTGGGACCAGCTCGCGGCAGCGACGCTCCTCACCACCGCCGGCTTCGGGCTGCTCGGGGCGTTCGACGACGTCGTCGGCGTGGGACAGTCGGGCGGCTTCAAGGGGCACCTCCGGGCGCTCGCCCGCGGCGAGCTCAGCTCGGGGATGGTCAAGCTCCTCGGCGGAGCAGTCCTCGGCATCGTGGTCGCCGGCCCGCTCGCGACCGGCGACGGGACGGTGGTGGGCGCCCTTCGCGACGGTGCGGTCGTCGCCCTCGCCGCCAACATGGTCAACCTGTTCGACCGGGCACCTGGTCGCGCCGTGAAGGTCGCGGCAGCTGTCTTCGTCGTGGCTGCCGTGGTGGCGCGGACGCCCGTGCTGGCAACGCCCGCGGTCGGGATGGGGGCCGGGCTCGGCCTGCTGCGGCCCGATCTGCAGGAGCGGGCGATGCTCGGCGACGCCGGCGCCAACCCCCTCGGTGCGCTCTGTGGGCTCGCGCTCCTGTGCGCGGCCCCGGCGCCGGGAGCCAGATGGCTCGTGCTGGCTGTCCTGGTGGCCGTGAACATGGCCAGCGAAGTCGTGTCGTTCTCCAAGGTGATCGATGCCGTGGCGCCCTTGCGGTGGCTGGACCGGCTCGGCCGGGTCGCCTGACGCACCTCCTGGCGACCACAGCCGGGCCACGCGCCGCACCCCGAGCGGGCCGTGCAGAAGTGCGCGGAGGCCCCTCCCGGGCGCGCTACCTTTGGCGGAACCGACGCACAGGAGTGGTTGTGGCCAAGCACATCTTCGTCACCGGCGGCGTGGCATCGAGTCTGGGGAAGGGTCTGACCGCTTCCTCGCTCGGCCGACTCCTGAAGGCCAGAGGCCTGCAGGTGACGATGCAGAAGCTCGACCCGTACATCAACGTCGACCCGGGCACCATGAACCCGTTCGAGCACGGCGAGGTGTTCGTCACCGAGGACGGTGGAGAGACCGACCTCGACCTGGGGCACTACGAGCGGTTCATCGACGAGCCGCTCTCGCGGGACTCGAACGCCACCACCGGCTCGATCTACCAGGCCGTCCTCGCCGCCGAGCGCCGCGGTGAGTACCTGGGCAAGACGGTGCAGGTCATCCCGCACATCACGGACGAGATCAAGCGACGCATCTCCCGCCTTGCGGTCGAGGGCACCGACGTCGTCATCACCGAGATCGGCGGCACGGTCGGCGACATCGAGATCCTTCCGTTCCTCGAGGCCATCCGGCAGTTCCGTCTTGACGTCGGGCGACAGAACGTCTGCTACGTGCACGTCACGCTCGTGCCGTTCATCGGCCCGTCGGGCGAGCAGAAGACCAAGCCGACGCAGCACTCGGTCACCGAGCTGCGCAGCCGGGGCATCCAGCCCGACGCGATCGTGTGCCGCTCCGACGACGCCATCTCGTCGGACCTGAAGCGCAAGATCTCCCGCCTGTGCGACGTGCCGCCGAGCTCGGTCGTCAACGCCGCCGACGCCTCGAGCCTCTACGACATCCCGCTGGTACTCCGCGACGAGGGCCTCGACTCCGAGGTCTGCCGCATCCTGGGCATCCCGGACACCGAGCCGGACCTGACCGAGTGGAACGACCTTGTGCGCCGCGTCGCCACCACGCACCGCACGGTGAAGATCGGCATCATCGGCAAGTACGTCTCTCTGCCCGACGCCTACTTGTCGGTGGTCGAGGCGCTCCGCCACGCCGGGTTCCAGCACGGCGCCCAGGTCGACATCGAGTGGATCCAGGCCGAAGACGTCGAGGGGCTCCTCACCGAGGGCAAGCTCGCCGGACTGGACGGTCTCGTCATCCCCGGCGGCTTCGGCGAGCGCGGCGTCGAGGGCAAGATCGCCGCGGCGAACTACGCCCGTCTCGAGAAGGTGCCGTGCCTTGGCCTCTGCCTGGGGATGCAGGTCATGACGATCGAGTTCGCCAGGAACGCGCTCGGCCTCGACGGTGCGCACTCCACGGAGTTCGACCCCCAGACCCCGCACCCGGTGATCGACCTCATGGACACGCAGCGCGACGTCACCGAGAAGGGCGGCACGATGCGGCTCGGTGCCTACATCGCCCAGCTCGTCGAGGGCTCCAAGGTCGCGCAGGCGTACGGCACGACCGTCGCATCCGAACGACACCGTCACCGCTACGAGTTCAACCCGCTCTACCGCCGTCGGTTCGACGGTAGCGGGTTCGTCTTCTCCGGCACCTCGCCCGACGGGCGCCTCGTCGAGTTCATCGAGATCGAGGACCACCCGTTCTGGGTGGCCACCCAGGCCCACCCGGAGTTCAAGAGCCGTCCGACCGCACCGGCGCCGCTCTTCCGCGACTTCGTGGGCGCTGCCTGCGACCTGGCGGAGAGCCGCAACCCGCACCTCATCGACCTTGAGCCGGACGACGTCCGCATGGTCGGCGAGACCAGCGGGTCGGCCGCAGACCGCTGAGCGGCGGCCGCATGGCCGGCTTCCGCCACCTGCGTGACGACCTCGTCCACGAGGGGTGGGTGATCAGTCTCTTCACGTCCTCGTTCGAGTCGCCCGACGGCGAAGAGTTCCAGCGTGACGTCGTGCGCCACCCGGGGGCCGTGTCCGTCGTGCCGCTGCGCGCCGACGGCACCGTCGTCCTGGTCCGCCAGTACCGGGCCGCCGTTGACGCCATGGTGATCGAGATCCCGGCCGGCAAGCGTGATGTCGCCGGCGAGGCGCCAGAGCTCACCGCCGAGCGCGAGCTGGCCGAGGAGGTCGGACTGGCTGCTGCCCGCTTGGAGCTGCTGTCGACGTTCCACAACTCCATCGGGTTCAGTGACGAGTTCAGCTACGTGTTCTTGGCCCAGGACCTGACGTCGGTGCCGACGGACCGCCAAGGGGTCGAGGAGGCCTACCTGGAGGTGCTCGAGATGCCGCTGGCCGACGCGGTCGCCATGGTCCACGCAGGGGAGATCACCGACGCCAAGACCGTCATCGGTCTCACGATGGCGCTGGCCCGTACCGGGGGCTGAGTGGCCGCCGTCGTCCCGGTGGAGCTGCCGGTCTGCAGCGAGGCGTTCCTGACCCACCTGGTCGTCGAGAAGGGCCGGGCGCCGCTCACCCTCGACGCCTACCGGCGCGACCTCCGGCGGTGGGTGGCCTTCCTCGACGACCGCAACGCAGACGTGCTCTCTGCCGGTCCGCAGGATGTCACCGAGTTCGCCGCGTCGCTGCGCGACGAGGGCCTCGCTCCGGCGTCCGTCACCCGCACGCTCG
This sequence comes from uncultured Actinomycetes bacterium, assembly GCA_903941145.1. Taxonomy (GTDB): domain Bacteria; phylum Actinomycetota; class Acidimicrobiia; order Acidimicrobiales; family Microtrichaceae; genus CAJANQ01. Next base: position 670 of record CAJANQ010000073.1, on the reverse strand, counting down.
TCGCAGTGCGGTCGATGCACCGTTGGCTGGCGGCGGAAGGTCTGGCGCCGTCGGACCCGACGGCCGAGATGGAGACCCCTCGGCGTCCGCAGTCCTTGCCGAAGGCGCTCTCGGAGGACCAGGTCACCGCGATCCTCGACGCCGTCGCCGCCGCGGCGGTCGGAGGGGACCCGGTCGCCCTGCGTGACGCCGCACTGCTCGAGTTCCTGTACGGGACCGGCGCCCGTATCTCGGAGGCCTGCGGGCTGGGGTTCGGCGGGCTCGACCTGGACGCCGGCCTGGTGCGGCTGCTCGGCAAGCGGTCGAAGGAACGGATCGTGCCGGTCGGTCGCCCCGCCCGCACTGCGGTGTCCCGGTGGCTCGACGACGGCCGACCCGCGATGGTCCCCGCCCGGTGGCGGCAGCGGGGCGACGCGGACGCCGTGTTCCTCGGCACCCGCGGTGGGCGGCTGAGTCGTCAGGCCGCCTGGACGGTGCTGCGCCGGTGGGCGCTGGTGGCCGGTGTGTCGGGCGAGATCAGCCCCCACGTGCTGCGGCACAGCTGTGCGACCCACCTGCTCGAGCACGGTGCCGACATACGGACGGTCCAGGAGTTCCTGGGGCACGCCTCGGTCAGCACCACTCAGATCTACACCAAGGTGGCGACCGAGCGGCTCTGGGACGCCTATCG
>CAJANQ010000072.1 GCA_903941145.1 uncultured Actinomycetes bacterium | reverse complement strand
GCCACCATCGGGTCGGCCAGGGTGTCGTCGCCCGACACGGTGGCGAGGTCGAACCAGGAACCGTCCTGCTCGAGCGCGGCGCGGCCATCAACGTTGACGAGTCGGAACATCTGGACCGTCCTTGACGCTCAGCGGTCGGCGACGTACGCGTCCCAGACCGAGTCGACCGCCGTCGTGGCGGTGACCGCTCCGGAGCGGACCTGGGCCTCGAGGTCGGCCAGGAGGTGCTCAAGGTGCGGGCGGGACCGCAGGTCGTCGCGCAGGCGCTCGTCGAGCATCGACCACATCCACCGGACCTGCTGCGCCCGGCGGCGGTCCTCGAACTCGCCCGTGGCGCCGGTCTTCTCGCGGAAGATCTCCACCTGGCGCCAGAGCTCGTCGAGCCCGGTGTTGGACAGCACCGAGCACGTCAGCACCGGCGGCGTCCACGTGGTCGAGGCCGGCGTCATCAGGTGCAGGGCCATGCGGTAGTCCGACGCGGCCAACTGGGCGCGGGTCTCGTTGTCGCCGTCGGCCTTGTTGACCGCGATCATGTCGGCGAGCTCGAGGATCCCCTTCTTGATGCCCTGCAGGTCGTCGCCGGCGCCCGACAGCATGAGCACCAGGAAGAAGTCGACCATGTCGGCCACGACCGTCTCGGACTGTCCGACGCCGACCGTCTCGACCAGCACGACGTCGAACCCGGCGGCCTCGCACACGAGCACCGTCTCACGCGTGGCCCTGGTGACGCCGCCGAGCGTCGCGCCCGCCGGCGAGGGACGGATGAACGCGCCCGGCGAGACCGACAGCCGCTCCATGCGGGTCTTGTCGCCCAGGATCGAGCCGCCGGTGCGCGAGCTGGTGGGGTCCACCGCCAGCACGGCCACCTTGTGGCCGGCCTCGACCAGGTTGAGCCCGAGCTGGTCGATGAACGTGCTCTTGCCAACGCCAGGCACGCCGGTGATGCCGACTCGCAGCGACCCGCCGGAGTGCGGCAGGAGCTGGGCCAGCACGGCCTGGGCGTCGGCGCGGCGTGCCGGCGACGACGACTCGAGGAGCGTGATGGTCCGCGCCAGCACGGCCGGGTCGCCCGCAAGGACGCCGTCGACGTGCTGTTCGACCGTCAGTACCGCCACAGAGTCACCCTACCGGGGCACCCGTCGGGCGCCCCGGGAGCGTTAGGCGATCGAGTAGCCGAGCTGCTCGGCCAGACGGTCGAGCAGGTCCGACGCGGCCTCGTGGATCACTGTGCCCGGAGGGAACACCGCGACCGCACCGGCCTCGTAGAGCTCGTCGTAGTCCTGCGGCGGAATGACGCCGCCGACCACGACCATGATGTCGGGACGGCCGTACTCGGCGAGCGCGGCCTTCAGCTCGGGGACGAGCGTCAGGTGGCCGGCCGCCAGCGACGATGCACCCACGACGTGGACGTCGGCCTCGACGGCCTGGCGGGCGGCCTCGGCCGGCGTCTGGAACAGCGGGCCGATGTCGACGTCCCAGCCCAGGTCGGCGAACGCCGAGGCGATCACCTTCTGGCCGCGGTCGTGGCCGTCCTGGCCCATCTTGGCCAGCAGGATG
>CAJANQ010000071.1 GCA_903941145.1 uncultured Actinomycetes bacterium | reverse complement strand
TGGTCCACAGAGGGACCAGATCGTCACGAGTTCGGAGCAGGAGCAGTCGGGGGAGCGGGCAGCGGGGGGAGCGGCGACGGGTCCGGGGTCCGGAGCCCGTCGAGCAGGATCCGCACGAACCGGAGTCGTTCCTCGGTCGAGCAGCTCTGGCCGGTGGCGGTGGCCGCAGTCGCCAGTCCGGCGAAGAGCAGCCGAAGGTCGGTGGGAACGACGTCCGCCCGCACCTGCCCGGTCGCCTGGGCGCGGGCCACCACGGCACGGAGTCCCGCCGCGATCTGCTGCTTGACTTCGACCACGGCGGGGGAGAGGTCGTCGGTCTCGCGCATGCGTTCCGCCAGGCCCCGGTGGCGTGACTGGTGCTCGGTCAGCTCCAGCAGCAGCTGCTCGAGCGCGTGGCCGGCGTCCGGGTCGGCGGCCGCAGTCTCGAGCAGCCCGAAGATCGGCTCGCACGAGGCGATCAGCGCGGCGTCCACCAGGTCGTCCTTGGTAAGGAAGTGGCGGTGGACCGTGCCGACGCCCACACCTGCGGCGCGGGCGATCTCGTCGACCGGCACCGACGTCCCCCGGTCCGCGAAGAGCTGCTGTGCCGCGGCGAGCACCTGCTCCCGGTTCCGTTGTGCGTCGACCCTCACGAGTGAAGTCTGCCACTCCGGGATGAAAACGGAACAGCGGTTCCGTTTATACTTCCGTTCCCCAACTCTTTGGAGTCCCTTCCTCCCGATGACCTCCTCCGAGACCGCCTCGAGCGGACCGGCGTCCCCCGAGGGCGCACCGGCGCACCTCTACGACGACCCGACGATCTTCGCCCGGCGCTGGAAGATCCTGGCCGTCCTCTGCCTGAGCCTGCTGATCGTGTTCGTCGGCAACTCGAGCCTCAACGTGGCCATCCCCACGCTCGCCCGCGACTACAACGCCACCACCTCGTCGCTGCAGTGGGTCATCGCGGCCTACTCGCTGGTGTTCGCCGGCCTGCTCTTCACCTCGGGCTCCATCGGCGACCGGTTCGGCCGCAAAGGCGTCCTGCAGATCGGCCTGGTCGGGTTCCTGGTCGCGGCGCTCATGGCGACCTGGTCCACGTCGATGTGGCAGTTCATCGTCTGCCGCGCGCTCATGGGTGCGTCGGCGGCGTTCATCATGCCGTCGACCCTGTCGATCCTGGTCAACGTGTTCCCGCCGTTCGAGCGGGCCAAGGCCATCTCGATCTGGGCGGCGGTGACCGGCGGCGCCGGCGCGCTCGGCCCGGTCATGAGCGGCTGGCTGCTGAGCCGCTTCTGGGTCGGCTCGATCTTCCTGGTGAACGTGCCGTTCGTCCTGCTGGCCCTGGTGTTCGGCGCCGTGATGATCCCGAAGTCCAAGGACCCGTCCCACGCCGCTCTGGACCCGGTCGGTGCCGTGCTCTCGATCGTCGGGCTGTCGTCGCTCGTCTACGCGCTCATCCAGGCACCCGACGTCGGGTGGATGAGCGCCGCGACGCTGGCCGCGCTCGGCGTGGCCCTGGTCGCCGGTATCGCGTTCGTCTGGTGGGAGCACCGGGTGGAGGTGCCGATGCTCGACATGGCGCTGTTCCGGAACGCCGCGTTCAGCACCAGTACCGCCGGGATCACCCTGGTGTTCGTGGCCATGTACGGCGTGATGTTCCTGGTCACCCAGTACTTCCAGCTGGTGCTCGGGTACACCCCGCTGGGCTCGGCGGTCCGGTTCCTGCCGATGACCCCGATCATGATCCTGGTCGCTCCCATGACCCCGCGGCTCGTGGCCAAGTACGGCGCGCACCGCACGGTGGGGGTGGGCCTGCTCCTCGTCGCCACCGGCCTGATGATGTTCCGCGGCCTGGG
>CAJANQ010000070.1 GCA_903941145.1 uncultured Actinomycetes bacterium | reverse complement strand
CCCGCCGGGCGTCGCTGGACGGCCACAGGACGGCGAGGACCTTTCCGACCACGTCGTCGGCCGACACGAACGCATCGTCGGAGATCTTGATGCCGCCGGTCGTGGGGTCGACGAGCGACTGCTCGTCCTCCTCGCTGACGTCCTGGTCGAACAGGTGGTAGCGGGAGTCCGCCGAGTTGTCTCGGTTGTCGCCCATCACGAAGAACTTGCCTTTCGGTACCGTCACCTCGAACTGGATTTTGTCGGTGCCGCCGGACGGATCGACGTAGGACGACTCGTCCACCGGGGTGCCGTTGACGGTGAGCCGACCTTCCGAGTCACAGCACTTCACCTTGTCGCCGCCAACCCCGACCACCCGCTTCACCAGGTCCTGGCCGGTGAACGTGGGGAGGATGCCGATCTTTGACAGCGTCAGCTGCAGTGGCGGGGGCGTGACTGCTTCGCCGGGAAGCCAGTTGGCCGGGTCCCTGAAGACGATGATGTCGCCCCGCTTGATGGCGGCGAACTTGCTGACCGCGATGCGCTCGTCGACCTGGAGGGTCGGCACCATCGACTCGCTCGGGACCAGATACGTCTCAAAGAGAAAGAGCCGGACGATGCTGGAGAGCAGGAGCGCCAGTAGTACGGCCAGTGCACCCAGTCGGACCTTTCTCATGTGCTGGGTGTCCTCCGACCGGCTCGACGAGCTCCCGTCAGCCTAGGAAGTTCCGGAACTCGTCGCCGAGCACCGCCGAGAACGGGTACTTGGGGTAGTCGGTGATCGGGACCGTCGCAGGGTCCGCGTCGCCGATGTCCCGGAGCTCGTGCACGGTGTCGGGGAGCGTCACCAGCGTGGCCACCCCACCAGGGAAGGCCCGGGCCAGCGCGCCCACCTCTTCGCACGGCGTGTTGACGTCCTTGGTGCCGCAGGTGACCAGGACGCTCTGGTCGCCGTTCACCTTCTTGGCCAGCGCGACCGGGTCGATGGTGTCCTCGGTCCGCAGCAGCTGGGCGGTGTGGGGGTTGAGCAGGATGCTGGTGACGGCCGTCTGGAACTGCTCCACGACGCCGGTCGCGTCGGGGTAGGGCGGTGCCGTGATCTCGCCCACCGGCGTGCCCGCCCGGAGCTGTTCGACCACCTTGTCGATCCACCCGGTCAGGTCGTCCGCCTGCTCGGCGGTGACGAGGCCGGCCGTCGCGGCGGACGCCACCTGTCCCGAGACCTGACTGGCGACGATCTCCAGGATCGGCGCGTACTGCGGCTCGACCAGGGCCAGACGCGCCGGCCGCGGCGCGTCTCCGGGGTCGGCGTGCACGGCGAGGGCGATCATGCCGCCTTCACTGTGGCCGACCACCAGCAGGTTGCGAGGGTCGACCCCGGGCTGGGCGGCCAGGTAGGCGAGCGCGTCCTGCGCGTTGCGGAGGAAGGTTTCCTGGAAGGTCATGTTGGCCAGGTCCGTCGGCTGGTACGGACCGAGGCCAGTGGCCCCGCTACCCAACTTGTCGTAGCGCAGCGAGGCGTAGCCCTGTGCGCTGAGCTGGTCGGCCAGCCACTTCAGTTCGTCGAGCTTGACCTCGCCAAGACCCGGTACCGCCGAGTTGCCGTTTCGGTCGGTCGGGCCGCTGCCCGCAATGAGCAGCGCGGCCGGCACCTTGGGGCCAGGACCGGCCGGCAGGCGGAGGCTGCCGTGCAACGTGAGGGGACCGCTGGTGAAGGTGACGTCCTTGTCCTGGTTGATCATGGGTCGGAGCCTCCTCGGCGTCGGGCGTGGGACCTCTTTGGGGTCCTCGGCGGTGGCGGGCTGGTCGGTGCCCCTCGACGTCAGCGAGAGGGCGAGCGCCCCGACGATCACCGCAAGCACGACCCAGCCGAGTGTGAAGAGGAACCCGCGCCGCCGCGGCTGCTCGGCATCGGGGACTGACTCGCGGCCGTCGAGTTCGTCGGTCCCGTCACCATCGACGCCGTCGTCGTCCGGTCGTTCGGCCAGAGGGCGCTCGTCGTTCACTTTGAGATCTTCGTCCAGGAAGAGCGCACGGGCTGATCAGAGCACGT
>CAJANQ010000069.1 GCA_903941145.1 uncultured Actinomycetes bacterium | reverse complement strand
GTCGTGCCGATCTGCGCAACCAGGAGCTGGGTGGCACCGGCCACACCCAGGTCGGCGGCCGGCACCGCGTCCGCGACGGTGGCCGTGAGCCGGGGCTGGGTCGCTCCGATCCCCACGCCCGACAGCATGAGTGCCACGACGACTGCCGCCACCTTGGGGTCGGCCGCGGTCGCCGCGAACACCGCCAGGGACCCGACCAGCATGGACGTGCCGAACACGACCGTGGCCCGGGCCGTGACCCGGTGGGCGATCATGCCGGCGACCGGTCCTGCGATGGCGAAGGTCAGCGGGCGCGGGACCATCAGGAGGGCGATGCGGTCGGCGCCCATGCCACTCACCTCGGCGAGCAGCTTGGGCGTGAGCGTGAACCCACCCATGTAGCCGAACTGGATGAAGAAGCCGATGGCGACGGCGATCCGGAACGAGGGGCGGCGGAACCACTCCAGCGGGATGAGCGGGTGGGGGGCGCGGCGCTCGACGCGGACGAACCACCACAGTGCGAACGGCACGGCGGCGAAGAGCCCCAGCACCACCGGCGACCCGATGCCGAGCGCTGCGGCCCGGTCGATGCCGGCCAGGAGCGCGGCCAGCATGACGAAGAGTGCGACCTGGCCCAGCACGTCGAAGTGCACGTCGCGCTGCCTGGGCGTGTCGGGCAGGACCAGGACCGCCAGCAGCAGCGAGAGGCCGAGCAGCGGGGCCTGCGCCCAGAACATCGCCCGCCACCCCAGGTGCTCGACCAGCGGACCGCCCACGACCAGGCCGATGACCGGGCCGGCGGCGACCACGAGCGACCAGAACCCGAGCGGGCGTGCGCGCTCCGACGGCCCGAACAGACGGTTGATCACGGCGAGCGAGCTGGGGATGGTGGCCGAGCCGATGGTGGCGCCCAGGACACGGAACGCGATGAGCGACGGCCCCGACCAGGCCACGGCCGACAGGACGACGAACAGGGTCGCTCCGACCATCCCGAACAGGTAGACGCGGCGGTGGCCGTGCAGGTCGCCGAGCTTGCCGGCGGTCGTGCCGGTGAGCGCGATGGCAATGGTCGGCCCGCTGATGAGCCAGACCAGGCTCTCGGCCGACGTGCCCAGGTCCCTGGCGATCAGCGGGCGGCTGACGGCCAGGATCGTGATGGTGCTCGACACCCAGAAGGCTCCGAGCAGGACCGTCCACGCCACCAGCCAGCGGTCCCGGTCGGTGGGCCCGCCCTGGCGCTCGATGCGGCGGGCGGCGAACGGGGGCCAGTGCAGCTCGGAGACGGGGGCAGCGTCCGAGAAGTCAGGCATGGTCCGGCGAGAGTACCGGTACGCAACGCAGACCGCCGACCCGGTTGGGGCGGCGGCGCGACGCTGGTGGCTGGGGAACACCAGGTTGTGCCACCACCCCAACGGGGCCGGCGGGACCCATAACGTAGAGCAGCCGTTCGCGCGGATGGTGGATGCACAACCGCGCTCCGCGGTTGTCTGGGAGAGTGGTCGCGACAAGCCCTCGCACGGCCGTCAACGGCCGCCAACGGCCGGCGGCTGTTCAGAGCTGGGTGATGACCAGCACGGTCGCACCGGGCTGGACCGGCGTCCCGGGTGCGGGGTCGGTGCCGATCGTGGGCAGGTCCTGGGAACCGCGGACGACGGGGACGACGAACCCGGCCTCCTGCAGCGTCCGCACCGCGTCGCTGCCCTTCTTCCCGACGACGTTCGGGAGCGGGACCGGGGCCGGCCCCTTGGAGACCACCACGTTGACCGTCGAGCCCCTGGCCACCTCGGTACCGGGACCGGGGTCGGTCGACACCACCGCGCCGGCGGGCACCGTCGGGCTGTACGCCTCGCCCAGGGTCACGACCAGCTGCATCGACTCGAGCTTGCCCTTGAGCGCAGCGGCGTCCGACCCGACCATGTCGGCCGGGAGCGCCCGCGGTGCGGGGCCGTCGGAGACGACCAGGTCGACCACCGTGCCGCTCGGGACCTGCCCCTTCGGGTCGGGTGCGACGGCCGGGGTCGCCGACACCACGTCGCCCTTGGCGACGTCCTCGTCGTTGGCCGTCGTGGTCCTGCCGACCTGGAACCCGGCGTCGCGCAGGGCAGCCGTCACCTGGTCCTGAGGCTGTCCCGCCAGGTCGGTCGGGAACGCCACGAGGGACGAGCCGAGCGACACCGTGAGCCGGAGGGTCTTGCCCTCGGCGAGCCGGGTGCCGGCCTTGGGCGACTGGGCCACGACCTCGCCGGGCCGGGTGCCGTCCTGTCGGACGAGCGTGCTCTTGTCGACGCGCCACTTGGACGCCCGGGCCGCGTTGGCCGCGGTAGCGACCTGCTTGCCGACCAGGTCGGGCACGGCGTGGGTCGGGGTCCGCAGCGCGAACCACCAGAACGCGGCACCGGCCAGGACCACGAGCAGCCCGACCGTGGCCACGAGGACCGGGCCGGACCTGTTCCCGGGCGCAGCCTCTGCGACCGTCACGTCGCCGAGGGCCGCGCCCTCGGCACCCTCGGCGCCCGCCGAAGCCGCGGACCCCTCACCCGGAGCGAGCGGTGCCGGGACCTCGACCTCGGCCCGACTGGTGACGACCGGGCCCGACCCGGCGAGCAGGCCGGTCCCGACGAGCGGGAGCGGCTCGGGCCGGGGCAGGTCCTCGGCCGCGGCCATCAGCGCGATCTCGAGCTCCTCGGCGTCGGGACGCTCCTCGGGCTGGCGTCGGCCCGCACGCTCGAGCACCGACCGGAGGGCGCCGAACTCGGCGTCCAGCTCCAGGTCGCCGGTCGGCGACGGGACCTCGCCGGTCACGGCCTCCACCATCACCAGGGCGAGCGAGTAGACGTCGGACCGGCCGCCGACACGGTCGCCGTCAGCCTGCTCGGGCGACGTGTAGGGACTCACCGCCCGGTCCTCGTAGACCTCACCGACAGCACGGGCCAGGCCGAAGTCGCCCAAACGCGCGTGTCCGTCGGCGTCGAACAGCAGGCACGACGGGTCGACGTGCCGGTGGACGAGACCGCGCCGGTGGGCGTGGTCCAGGGCACGGGCGGCGTCGAGGCCGACCATGAGCGCCTGCGACGGCGTCAGCCGGTGGCCCGCGGCCAGCATCGACTTGAGGCTGCCGCCCTCCATGACGTCGGTGACGACGAACGGCACCACGGCGCGGCCCGGCAGCGTGGCGTCGCCGAACTCGATGACGGCGAGCACGTTGGGGTCGTCGAGCGCGGCGGCGGAGCGGGCCTCGGTGCGGAACCGGCGGAGGAACGGCTCGTCGTCGGCCAGGAGCTCGTCGAGCAGCTTGACGGCCACGGGCCTGCGGGTCGACAGGTCGGTGGCCAGGTAGGTCCAGCCCGTCCCGCCGGCGCCGAGGAGCTCCTCGAGCCGGTAGCGGTCGCCCACCACGGTGCCGGTCGCATCGTGGGGTCCGGTGGCACTCATCGGACCGGATCGTACTGCCGTGCACCCACCCCACGGGTTCGCACGCGTTAGACCATGCACGTGACCGATGCACCCCCCACGTCCCGGCGAGCGCTCCCCGACTGGGCCCGGCGGACGATCATGGTCGTCCTAGTCCTTGGCGCCCTGACCGGCCTGGTCCTCACCACCCGGGCCGCCGTGACCGGCAGCGACCCGACCAGCGACGCCCTCCCCGACTCCGTGCTCGAGCTGTTCCCGGCACCCGACAGCGAGGTGCTGGCCCAGAGCCGGGTCGGCATCAAGGTCCAGCCGGGCTACGACGGCTACCTGGTGGTCAACGGCGCCGAGGTCCGCACGTCGGAAGAAGGCCTCCGCAAGGACCTGGGCAGCGGGACGATCGACTTCCAGCCCGGACCGAACGCCGTGCTGCAGTCCCTCAACCCGGAGCGCAACTGTGTGACCGCGGTGATCTGGAAGCAGTCCGAGGGACCCAAGGCGTCACGGCCGATCCCCTGGTGCTTCAACGCCGCCTGACGCGTCGGCCACCCGGTCCGGGCCAGGGCGGCTCAGGACAGGTGTGACTCGAGCTCGGCGAGCGCCACGGCCACGTCGGCCGGTTCGGTGCCGATGAGCACGGCCCGCATGCCGACGGCCTGTGCACCGAGCACGTTGCCGGGGGCGTCGTCCACGAACACTGCGGCGGGGGCGTCCACGCCCAGGCGGTCCAACGACAGCTCGTAGATCCGCGCGTCGGGCTTGCGCAGGCCCACCGCGCTCGAGTCGACGACGTCGTCGAAGAGTTCGTCGAGCGGGAGCAGCGGCACCCAGAACTCCTCGAACTCGCGGGCGTTGTTGGTGAGCAGCCCGGTGCGAAAACCCCGGGACTTCACGTCGCGGCAGAACTCGACGACCTCGGTGCGGACGCCGCTGCCCCCGAGCGCCATGAGCATCTCCATCGGCTGGAAGTCCGCCACGCCCTCGGCCGCGGCCAGCTCCACGATGCCGGCAGTGGCGTCGTCGAGCGTGATCTCGCCGCGCTCGAGCTGGTGCCACGGGTGGTCCGTGTCCTGGTCGTACGGGCCGAACATGACCCCGACCATCGTCATCGGGTCCAGGGCCTGCGCCTCGGCGGCGGCCATGAGTGCGGCGAAGGGCGACGTGGTGAACACACCGCCGAAGTCGAACACGACGGCCTCGACGGGCGGGAGGTCGGGAAGGGCACTGGTCATGGGAGTTCTCCGGTCTCAAGGAGTGACTCGAACACCGCGGCGCTGGCCGCGGCGTCGAGGACGGGGACGCCCAGATCCTGGGCCTTCGTGAGCTTGGACGCGCCCGGCGACTCGCCGACCACGACCGCGAACGTCTTCTTGGACACACTCCCGGGCGACTTGCCGCCCCGCGCCTTGATGGCCTGCTCGGCGTCGTCGCGGCTGAACCCGGGGACGGTGCCGGTGACCACGACGGCCTTGCCCGTGAGCGTCTGCGGCAGCACCGAGCGCTCGGGGCCGGCCACGTTGAGCCCGGCGGCCACCAGCCGGTCGACCAGGTCGGCCTGCACGGGGTCGGCGAAGAACGAGTGGACGGACTCGGCGATGACCGGGCCGATCCCCTCGACCGCGGCCAGGTCGTCGACCGACGCGCCACGGACGGCGTCCAGGCCGCCCAGTGCTGCGGTGAGCGCCTCGGCACCCGACGGGCCCAGGTGCACGATATTGAGGCCGAACAGCAGGTTGGCCAGCGGCCGGGACCGCGAGGCGTCGATGGCGGCGGTCAGGTTGGAGACCGACAGGTCGCCGTAGCCGGGCAGCTCGCGGATGCGGTCCATGTCGAGCGTGTAGATGCCGGCAACGTCGGACAGCAGCCCCAGGTCCAGGAAGAGCGCGACCTGCTGCTCCCCCAGGCCGTCGATGTCCATGGCGCCGCGCGACGCGAAGTGGCAGATGCGGGCCAGCACCCGTGACGGGCAGGCCTCGTTGTTGCAGCGGTGCTGGACCTCGCCCTCGCCGCGCTCGAGCGGGCCGCCGCACGACGGGCAGTCCGACGGGAACACCCACTCCTTGAGGCCCTTGGGCCGCAGCTCGAGCACCGGGCCGACGACCTCGGGGATGACGTCGCCGGCCTTGCGCACCGTCACGGTGTCACCGGGACGCACGTCCTTGAGCGCGACCTGGTCCGCGTTGTGGAGGGTGGCCATGCCCACGGTGGACCCGCCCACGAACACCGGCTCGAGCACGGCGAACGGCGTGGCCCGGCCGGTCCGACCCACCGACACCTGGATGTCGCGCAGGATGGTGGTGCGCTCCTCGGGCGGGAGCTTGTAGGCGATGGCCCAGCGGGGGGCCTTGGCGGTGGCGCCCATGGCCTGCTGCACGGCCAGGTCGTCGAGCTTCACGACGATGCCGTCGATCTCGTAGTCGAGCTCGTGACGGTGCTCGGTCCAGTAGGCGCAGAACTCGTACACGGCGTCCAGGTCGTCGACGATCTTGGTGTTGGGGTTCACCGGCAGGCCCAGGCCCCGCAGCCACTCGAGCGCGCCCGAGTGCGAGGGCTGGGCGTCGGCGCCGACGACCTCCCCCAGCTGGTAGCACCAGAACGCCAGCCCGCGGCTGGCGGTGACCGACGCATCCTTCTGACGCAGCGACCCGGCACCGGCGTTGCGCGGGTTGACCGGCACGGGCCTGGGCTTGCGGCCCGCGGCGACGGCCTGGGCGTTCTCGGCCTCGGTGCGGGCCTGCAGCGCGTGGAACGCGTCGATGGGCAGGTAGATCTCGCCGCGGACCTCGAGCACCGGCGGGGCGCCCTTCCCGAGCCGGGCCGGGACGGGGTCGATGCCGGCGACGTTGGCAGTGACGTCCTCGCCCACCTTTCCGTTGCCACGGGTGGCGGCCCGCACGTACTCGCCGCCCTCGTAGCGGATGGACATGGCGAGGCCGTCGATCTTGAGCTCGCACACGTACCGGACCGGTCCGTCGATCCCCAGCTCGGCCAGGCGGCGGGCGGTGCGCTCGCCCCAGGCCCGGAGCTCGTCGACGTCCATCGCGTTGTCCAGGCTCATCATCGGCACGGTGTGCTCGACGGGGGCGAACTGGGTGGACGGCGCGCCGCCGACGCCGGTCTGCGTGGGCGAGTCGGGGCTGACCAGGTCGGGGTGCTCGGCCTCCAGCGCCCGCAGCTCCCGCACGAGCGCGTCGTAGTCGGCGTCGGGGATCTCGGGGGCGTCCTGCTCGTAGTAGGCGCCGTTGTGGTGGCGGATCTGCTCGACCAGCCAGTCGACCCGGCCGGCGGGGTCCAGCGCCGGGTCCGGCCCGGCCGCGCTGACACCAGTTCGCCCGTCGCTGCGCGCAGGGTCAGAGCCTGAGGAGGGGGTGTCGGCGGCGCTCACAACGCCCGAACTGTACTGCCGGGCTGCGACAGCTCAGGCGCCGAGGGTGAGCCGCGAGGCGACCGCCTGGTGGCGGATCCGCAGGGCCACCGCGCCGGTCAGCTCGAGCACCAGACCGACCTGCTCACGGGCGAAGTGGTCGAGCCCGCCGGCGGGCGAGACCAGCGCCTGGGTGCGCAGCAGCATCGGGTCGGCACCGCCGCCCACGAGGGTGCACCAGAGGGCGTTGAGCCGCTTCCAGTGGAGCTCGTCGCCGGTGCCGAGCGGACGGTCGACCGGCACGACGCCCCAGTCGACCCAGCCGCCGGCGTCCAAGAACGCGGCGACCACCGACGCCGGGGCGGCGTGGGCGTGCTCGACGGGGAACGACAGCAGCGACACGCCCGAGGCGACGACGGTGGACCAGTCGGTGGGCCCCTCGACGTGCACGCCGATCAGCAGCGACGTCTCGGCCCGGCCGAACGCGGCGGCCGCCACGGCGTCGAGCGACTCGACCACCGGTGTCAGCAATGACCGGATCTCGGCCGGCCTGAGCGGGAAGGTCGGGTGGTGCGAGCCGGCCAGGGCGGGCTCGGACATGACCATGAGCAGCGACGTGCCGGGCAGCGACGTGCGGGCCGACTCGAACAGCGCCACGGCACGGTGGACCACGACGTCACGGGCGAGCGCAGAGGCCCGCACGAGCGGCACACCGGCCTCGTGCAGGGCGAGCGCCAGGCTGACCGGGCCCAGGAACGGGATGCGCAGCGCGTCGGGCCTGTCGTCGCCGTCGTTCCCCGCCAGCTGGCCGATCAGCAGACGGAACATCGAGAACGCCGAGTCCTCGAGGGACCAGCCGGTGCGGTCGCCGTCGTGGGCCAGGTGCACCGGGTCCACGACCAGCCGGCCGTCGAACCCCACCGCAGCACCCTCGACGTCGGCGACGGCCTGGGCGAGGAGCGAGGTGTTGGGCACGCCGGGGACCGGGACGGCCGGGCCGGACGGCACGGTCGGGAGCGAGACGAGCCCCGAGAGGGCGACGCCCACGGCGTCAGCGGGGTCGGCGAACGGCACCGGTCCGACAGCGGACGACTGACCGAACGACAGATTCACAGAAGCCCCCACCGGCACGTTGCTAGCGGTGGGCCTCCGCGACGCGCAAGTCTGTGCGCCGTGCGAACTCCCTCCCCCCTCTGGACCGCCCGCGGGCTCTGGGTCCTGCTGCCCCTCAGCGTCGGCGAACTGCT
>CAJANQ010000068.1 GCA_903941145.1 uncultured Actinomycetes bacterium | reverse complement strand
GCCGGCTCGTTGGGACCGCAGGACGGTGCCGTCGGGACGGGTCCAACAGAACCGTTGTTCGTGGTGCGGGTCGACGGTCATCGTCCAGCCCTTGCGGTGCGAGACGCCGTGGTGATGCCGGCACAGACTCGCCAGGTTCTGGGCCGAGGTCGGCCCGCCGTCCGCCCAGTGCACGACATGGTGGGAGTCGCACCAGGCTGACGGTGCGTCACAGCCCGGGAACACACACCCGCCGTCGCGGACCTCGAGCGCCCGGCGGAGCGCCTTGGGGACGAGGCGGGTGGAGCGGCCCAGGTCGACAGGGTTGCCGAGCGAGTCGAGGACCACGGTGCGGATCACCGGGTCGCAACAAAGTGTGCGGACCGTCGCCTCGGGCAGGTCGTGGCCGCCGAGCGGGTCGGCGGCGTGGGCGACGAGCGTCAGGTCCGTCGCGGGGCCCTTGCCGGTCCACCGGGCCGCGACTCCGGTGCGGACGAGTTCGCACAGCGCCTGAGCCAGCAGCTCGGCTCGGCCCGGAACCATGTCGCGCGCCCCGGCCTGGACCTCGCGGCGAAACTGCAGTGCCAGTCGGTCGGCCTCGGCCTCCACCGCCTGGCGCAACGCGGCGCCGTCGAGCGCGGTGAGCGTGCCGGCCAGTTCGACGGACCCGCCGAACCCGGTGGTCATGCGCAGCGTCGACGACTCCGAGCCGGGCCGGAACCCGCCGTCCTCGTCGGCCAGGTCCACCAGACCCTGGACCTCGGCCCGCCACCGTTCGAACGGCAGGACCTTGGCCAGGTCCATGAACTCTGCCTGCAGCCGTTCCACCACTGCCGCGTTGCGGGGCGTCGCCAGGTCCGACATCACCCGAGCGTGGTCGAACGACACGTCACCCCCCGCGAGCGCGTCACGCACCAGGTCCAGGCGAGCGAGCCGCCGGCCGACCTGCACCCGCCGCTTCGCGTCGGAACGCTGACACCCGACCGTGTTGGCGAACCAGGTCGCGGTGCGGTGCCCGAACCGTTCGTCGGTCGTGCCCCGCACGTCGAGTTCGCCCAACGACGAGCCCAGCGCGGCCTCGACAGCACGGCGAGCCTGCTCGAGCACCGGCACCATGTAGAGGAGTTCGTCGTCGGACGCACCCGCCACGTCGAACGCTGCAGCCTTTACTGCTGCTTCGGCGAGCGGCACGAGATCGAACATGTGTTCGATGATACGCCCAGACCCCGACACGGGTCAACAGGAAATATCAGAAAAACCAAGGAGATGGTGCGAACTCACTCCCGCTGGCGACGCCGACCGGGCTCAGGGCTGGCCGGCGGCCCAGCGGTAGACGTCGAGCAGCTGCTCGGCCGACCGCTCGACCGTGAACCGGGCCGCAAAGTCCGCACGCCCGTGCTCCACCAGGCGCGCCGTGAGTTCGTCGTCGGTCAGCACCCTCGCCACCGCACCCGCCAGCGCGGCCGGCTCGGCGACCAGGGCGTTGTGTCCGTCCTCGGCGACCCCGACGATGCCGTCGACCGGCACGGTCACGACCGGGCACCCGCTCGCCCAGGACTCGAGCATGGCGCCGGCGGCGCCCTCCCGGTGCGAGGTGCAGACCCAACAGTCGGCCACCTGCAGAAGGGCCGGGACGTCGTCGCGGTGCCCAAGGAACTTCACGCGGTCCGCATGGCGAAGTCCCGACGCCTGGTCCCGCAGCCGGTTGCCGGCCGAGCCGTCTCGACCGGCGATCGCGACCACCGCGCCCGGCACGGCGTCGACCAGGTCGTCGACCAGCGCAAGCAGACGTTCCAGCCCCTTCGCCGGCTCCAGCCG
>CAJANQ010000067.1 GCA_903941145.1 uncultured Actinomycetes bacterium | reverse complement strand
GGTGCCACGACAGCTGCGAGCCACGGGCCAGGAGCTCGGACTTGAGCTCGTCGGACCGGCCGCCGTTGCGGATGTACCACTGCCGAGACGCCACGATCTCGAGCGGCTTGTCGCCCTTCTCGAAGAACTTCACCGGGTGGCTGATCGGCCGGACGTCGCCCAGCAGCTCGCCGGACTCACGCAGCAGGGCGACCATCTGCTCCCGGGCGCCGCCGGCGGCCTTGCGGGCGATCCGGCCGTAGGCAGCGATGGCGGCGTCGGTGGCCAGCCACTCGGGAGCCTCCTCCTGGAAGCGCCCGTCGCGCTCGAGCACGGCCCGGGTCGGCAGGTTCAGCTCGCGCCACCAGGTCACGTCGGTGATGTCGCCGAACGTACAGATCATGGCGATGCCGGTGCCCTTGTCGGGCTCGGCCAGCGGGTGGGCACGGACCGGCACCTCGACGCCGAACACCGGGGTGGTGACGGTGGTGCCGAACAGCGGCTGGTAGCGCTCGTCGTCGGGGTGCGCGACCAGCGCCACGCAGCTGACGACCAGCTCGGGGCGGGTGGTGTCGATGAGCAGGTCGCCGCCGCCGTCGGTGCGGTGGAACGCCAGCTGGTGATAGGCGCCAGGACGCTCGCGGTCCTCGAGCTCGGCCTGGGCCACGGCCGTCTGGAACGTGACGTCCCACAGGCACGGCGCCTCGGCCGAGTACGCCTCGCCGCGGGCCAGGTTGCGCAGGAAGGCGCGCTGGCTGACCCTGCGAGAGGTCTCGTCGATCGTGGCGTAGGTCATCGACCAGTCGATCGACAGCCCCAGCCGCCGCCACAGCGACTCGAACGCCTCCTCGTCGACGGCGAGCAGACGCTCGCACAGCTCGATGAAGTTGCGGCGGCTGATGCGCACGAAGTCGCGACGGTCCTTGGGCGGCTCGGCCGGCGGCTCGAACCCCGGCTCGTAGGGCGCCGCGGTGTCGCACAGCACGCCGAAGTAGTTCTCGACGCGGCGCTCGGTGGGCAGTCCGTTGTCGTCCCAGCCCATCGGGTAGAAGACCTGCTGGCCGCGCATGCGCTGGTAGCGGGCGATGGTGTCGGTGTGGGTGTAGCTGAACACGTGGCCGACGTGCAGCGAGCCCGAGACCGTCGGCGGCGGAGTGTCGATCGAGAACACGCCGGCCCGGTCGGCCGAACGGTCGAACGCGTAGGTCTGCTGCTCCTCCCATACCTGGGTCCACCGGTCCTCGAGCCCGTCAGGGGTGGGCTTCTCGGGAACGGTGCGTTCGGGTCGTGGGGTGGGGGAGACTGCGGCCATACGGGCGCCCAACCTACCGGGGCGGGGCCGGTGGTCTGGAACGGAGAATCAGAGATGGAACTCGCAGGCGGCGCAGCGATCGTGACGGGGGCCGGCGGTGGCATCGGCGGAGCCCTGGCCCACCGGCTCGCGGCCGAAGGGCTCGCCCTCGTGCTGTCCGACCTCGACGCCGACCGGCTGGCCGCCACCGTGGCGTCGCTGCCGGAGGGCACCGACGTGACCGCGGTGGTCGGCGACGTGTCCGACCCGGCCCACCACGCCGAGCTGGTCACGGTGGCCGAGGACCACGGCGGACTCGTGCTGAGCGTGCTCAACGCCGCCGTGTACCTGCCGGGCCAGAGCTGGGACATGCCCATTGAGCAGTGGCAGCTGCAGGTCGACGTGAACTTCTGGGGCGTGCTCCACGGCGTGCGCGCCGCAGTGCCGGCGATGGCGGCGCGGGGGACCGGCACGGTCGTCGCCGTCTCGTCCGGCGCCGGGCTGGTGGCCATGCCGATGCTGGCGCCGTACGTCGCGACCAAGCACGCCGTGGTGGGGCTCATGGAGTCGCTGCAGCACGAGCTGGCCCGCACCAACCCGGGCGTGCGCGCCGCGGTGGTGTGCCCGGGCAACATCGCCACGCCGCTGGCCATGAACTCGCTCGACGCCGCCAACGTGGTGAACGAGCAGCTGCCCGACGCGGCAGCCGGAGTGGTGGCGGGTCTGCGCGCCGGGGTGGCGGCAGGCGCCGGGCCCATGACCGTGGCCGACGCCGTGGTCGACGCCGTCCGGGAGGACCGGTTCTGGGTCCTGCCCCAGCCCGAGGTGGCCTACGGCGCGCTCGACCGGGTGCAGCGCATCGTCGACGGCCGCCCGCCCGTGGACCTGGCTGGCTGAGCGTCCTGCGGCCGCGGCCGGTTAGCTAGCCGCGACCGGCGCGCTTGGGGTCGGCCAGCACGGCGCGGTTGCCGCCGGCCGACCGGGCCGCCATGCACGCGCCGATCGACAGGTCCACCAGCTCGTCGAGCGAGGACGCCCGGTGCGACTCGACCACACCGGCGGAGAACGTGAACGGGTCCAGCCCGTCGACCGACTCGGCCAGCACAAGCGACTCGCGAACCCGGTCCAGCGCCGAGAGCGCCTGGTCGCCGGTGCAGTGGCCCAGCACCACGCCGAACCCGGCGTCGTCCAGGCGGCACACCATGTCGTGGGGCCGGAGCGTGTCGGAGAGCGTGACGGCCAGCAGCTGCAGGGCCTCGTCGGTGCGGGACGGGTCCATCTCGTGCACGCCGTCGATGTCGACCACCACCGTGCAGAACGGGACGAGCGAGCGCACCAGGTCACGCATGTGGTGGTGCAGCACCGACGTGCCGGGCAGGCCGGTGACCGGGTCGTTGCGCCCGGTGCGCGACGGGCCGCGACGCTTGCGGATCTCCTGGAGCGACATGCCGATCCGCTCGACCGCCCACTCGATGCGCGCCATCGACCGGGCGTCCGGGTTCTCGCCGGGGGCCTGGGTCAGGCAGACGACGCCCATCGACCGGTCGCCCAGCCGCAGGGGCACGCAGGTCGTGGAGCACTCGACGTCCTCGGCGCCGGAGTGCGCGCAGGCGTCGAGCGAGTGGGACGACCCGACCGACACCGCCACGCCGGACTGCAGGGCCCTGCACGACGGCGTGCCCGCCACGGGGCTCGCCGGCTCCAGGTGGCCCGCCCGCAGGTCGACCCGCCAGCCCACCCGGGGCTCGTCGGGGAGTGACAGCAGCACGGCGACGTCGCTGTCGGGCTCGAGCTCGGCCACGGCGCGCAGGCCGATGCGGAGGGCGTCGGCCTCGGTCTCGGCGTCGGTCAGCGCCAGGTCGAACCGGCGCCGGAAGTCCTGCTCGGACCGCTCTGCCCGGAGCTCGGCGTCGGCGTGGTCGCGTTCGAGCCGGGCCGCGGCCGCAGCGGTGATGAGGGGGTGCACGACCAGCCGCACCACCAGCAGGAGTGAGATCCCCAGGCCGACCAGCCGGAGCACGAGCGCGACCGGACCCGGCAGGTTCCCGAGCGCGATGACGGCCTCGGCCAGCAGGGGCGCGCCGCAGACGGCGAGCACCAGCTGCGCCGGGTCGGCGGCAGGGGTCGAGGCGTTGACGCGGGGGCGCGGCGGTCGGTCCACGAACTTGGCATCGGCGGGGGAGCGGCCGGCCTGAACCTTTCGGACCCGGGTGAAAACCCCAGCCCCGGTAGCATCCGGCCCGTGATCCGGCTGCACGACACCGCCCGCAACGAGGTGCACCCCCTCGAGCTCCGCACCGAGGGCGCCGTCACCATGTACGTGTGCGGCCCCACCGTCTACGGGCCGCCCCACCTGGGCCACGGCCGGTTCTCGCTGGTGTTCGACGTGCTGCGCCGCTACCTGGCCTGGTCGGGCCTCAACGTCACCTACGTCTCGAATATCACCGACATCGACGACAAGATCATCAACCGGGCCAACGCCGAGTCGCGGCCGTGGCAGGACGTCACCGCCGAGTGCGAGGACCTCTGGTGGGACGCCATGGCCGGCATCGGCGTGCTGCGCCCCGACCAGGTGCCGCACGCGACCGAGTTCGTGGACCGGATGGTCGAGATGGTGGGCGAGCTCGTCGCCCGCGAGCACGCCTACGTGACGAGCGACGGCGTGTACCTGTCGGTCGACGCGGTCGAGGGCTACGGACTCCTGGCCCACCAGTCGCTCGACGACCTGGTGGCCGGCGCCGGCGACCGGGCCGTGGTCGGCGAGGAGAAGCGGCACCCCGGCGACTTCGCACTCTGGAAGTTCTCCAAGCCGGGCGAGCCGTCGTGGCCGTCGCCGTGGGGCGAGGGCCGTCCGGGCTGGCACACCGAGT
>CAJANQ010000066.1 GCA_903941145.1 uncultured Actinomycetes bacterium | reverse complement strand
TGCGGCGAGGTCATCGGCGACGCCACCGGCGGGCTCGGCTACCAGTCGCTCTTCGACGAGGTCTCGGCCTCGCCCCGCCGCATCCCGGCGCTACATCTGGCTGTCGCCGTCGCGCTCATGGCCGACGCGCTCGCCGAGTCGGACGAGGACCGCTGATGGGGATCGTCGACGAGGACATCGTCCGGGTCCGTGAGGTCACCGACATCGTGGCGCTCATCACCCAGTACACCCAGCTCAAGCGGGTGGGCCAGCGGTGGTCGGGCCTGTGCCCGTTCCACTCCGAGAAGACGCCGAGCTTCTCGGTCAACGCGTCCGAGGGCTTCTACTACTGCTTCGGCTGCAAGGAGCACGGCGACGCCATCACGTTCGTCCGCAACATGGAGCACCTCGACTTCGTCGGGGCCGTCGAGCGGCTCGCCGGCACTGCCGGGATCGTGCTGCGCTACACCGACCAGAACGAGGGGGCCGGCCGGAAGCGGCACAAGGAGCTGCAGGCCCACCTCGAACGAGCGGTCGACTGGTACCACGAGCGGCTGAAGACCTCGCCCGACGCCGCTGCGGCCCGCGCCTACCTGCGTTCCCGAGGGTTCACCGGCGAGCAGGTCGCCCGGTATCAGGTGGGGTGGGCGCCCGACGACTGGGACCAGCTCGCCAAGTTCCTGAAGATCTCCAACAAGGACCTCGAGGCGGTCGGCCTGGGGTTCGTGAACCGTCGGCAGAAGCAGCAGGACTTCTTCCGGGCCCGGGTGCTGTTCCCGATCTTCGACGAGCAGGGCCGCCCGATCGGGTTCGGCGGCCGCAAACTGCCCGACGCCGAAGGTCCGAAGTACCAGAACTCCCGGGACAACGAGCTCTACAACAAGTCCAAGGCGCTCTACGGCATCAACTGGGCCAAGGCCGACATGGTCCAGCACGACGAGGTCGTGATCTGCGAGGGGTACACCGACGTGATCGGGTTCGGGCGCGCCGGGGTCGACCGCGCCGTTGCGACCTGTGGCACGGCACTCACCGAGGAGCACGTGCGGCTGCTCCGGAAGTTCACCCGTCGCCTCGTCCTGGCCTACGACGCGGACGAGGCCGGGCAGTCGGCGTCAGAGCGCGTGTACGCGTGGGAGAAGGCGTACGAGGTCCAGGTGTCCGTCGTGCAGCTGCAGCCGGGGGAGGACCCCGACGAGATGGCCCGCGAGAACCCCGAGGCCCTCAGGGCCGCGGTGGCCGACGCGCGCCCGTTCCTGGCCTTCCGGGTGGAGCGGGTCCTGGGTGCCGCCGACCTGACCACGCCGGAGGGCCGCGCCCGGGCTGCCGAGCACGCCGTCGAGGTCGTGGCAGAGCACCCCGACCCGATCGTCCGTGACCAGTACGTGATGGAGGTCGCGGACGAGTGCCGCGTCGCCCCCGACCTGCTGCGTACCCGGCTCACCGAGGTGCTGGCCCGGCCCAAGGAGGCCGCGCCGGTCCGTCGCGGGGCGTCCGGGCAGGCAACGCGGCAGCAGGACGAGCCGCTGGTCCGTGGCATCGAGCCGCTCCACGGCGCTGGCGGTGCCGGTGGCTGGGACGACGACGCCCCGCCACCGTGGGAGACCGGTGGTTCCGGCGAGCACGACGCAGGGGAGTACGACGACGGGACCTACGGGGGGCCGTCAGGAAGCGCAGCAGTGTCTCGGCGTCCGGCCGCGGTCCCGCCGCTGCGCGAGGGGTCGCAGACCGAGGCCCTCCGGCTGGCGCTGGCACGGCCCGAGGAAGTGGCGACCTACCTCGACGAGTCGCTGTTCCTGCACCCCACGGCACGTGCCGCGTTCGAGGCGCTGGCCAACGCCGCGACGGTCACCGACGCCATCGCAGCGGCTGGTCCCGAGGCGGGCGAACTCCTCACCCGGCTGTCGTTCGAGGGAACCGCGTCCGACGCCGTGGACGTGGTGGCGCGGCTCGCCGAGGAGGTCGGCCGGCAGACGCTCGTCGAGCTCGAGGCCGAGGCCCGCGGGGCCGACGACCCCCTGGCCTACGGCGAGGTGATGCGCTGGCTGAAGCTCACGCTCGAGGAGCTCCGGAGCCACCGTCCCGAGGTGGAAAAACTGAACCAGTTGGTAGATTGGCTCATCGAACGGCGGCGGGAGTCGGGCGACGGGCAGGTCCACTAGGGCCCGCCTTCTACGGGAGGATCGAGGCGGCGTGGCCCCTAGGACGGCAGCATCCAAGGCAGTCGGCGCCAAGCCGAAGACCCCTGCCAAGAAGGCTGCACCCGCCAAGAAGGCCCCGGCCAAGAAGTCGCCCGCGAAGAAGGCCCCGGCCAAGAAAGCTGCTCCCGCCAAGAAGGCCCCGGCCAAGAAGTCGCCCGCCAAGAAATCTCCGGCGAAGCTGACCGGCAACGTCTGGGAGTCCGTCGACGACGTGTTCGTCGAGTCGCTCGCCATCACCGCCCAGGAGCAGGGCGGGTCCATCTCGCTCGACGACGCGCTGGCCGTGCTCGGTGAGGAGATGACCGACGGCGTGATCGTGCAGACCAAGGAGTTCTGGGCCCGTCTCGACGTAACGATCTCCGAGGACGTCGTCCTGGAGGCCGAGCTGGCCGACCCGGTCTCGGTGACCTCGGTCCTCGACGCCGTGCCCAGCCGCAACGGCGGCAAGACGCCAAAGCGCCGCTCCCGTGCGACGCCAGCAGGCTCGGCGATCGGCATGTCGTCCGACCCGGTCCGCCAGTACCTAAGCGAGATCGGCCAGGTCCCGCTGCTTGACGGCGCTGGCGAGGTGGCGCTCGCCAAGCGGATCCTGGCGGGTGTCGAGGCCGAGGAGCAGCTGGCCAACCTGAACGCGTCGGGCCAGATCGACAGCATCCCTGCCGCCGAGCGGGCGGCGCTCAACCGCACCCAGCGCGACGGTCAGCGGGCCAAGGACGACCTGACCTCGGCCAACCTGCGCCTCGTCGTGTCGATCGCAAAGCGCTACACGAACCGGAACATGGCGATGCTCGACCTGGTCCAGGAGGGCAACCTCGGCCTGATGCGGGCGGTCGAGAAGTTCGACTACACCCGCGGCTTCAAGTTCTCGACCTACGCGACCTGGTGGATCCGTCAGGCCATCACCCGGGCGATCGCCGACCAGGGTCGGACCATCCGGATCCCGGTCCACATGGTCGAGTCGATCAACAAGGTGCAGCGGGTGCAGCGGCAGCTGACCCAGGACCTCGAGCGGGAGCCCACGGTCGACGAGATCGCCAAGAAGTGTGACCTCACGCCGCAACGGGTCCGCGAGATCATGCGCATCAGCCAGGACCCGCTGTCGCTCGACTCGCCGGTGGGCGACGAGAACAGCGCCGAGCTCGCCGACACCGTGCCCGACTCCCAGGCCGTCATGCCGGCCGACGTGGCGACGGCCCACTCGCTGCAGGAACAGCTGATGGTGGCGCTCGACGAGCTGTCGGACCGTGACAAGGAGGTCATCCGCATGCGGTTCGGCCTTGCCGACGGCCGGCCCCAGACGCTCGAAGAGGTCGGGAAGTACTTCGGCGTGACCCGTGAGCGGATCCGCCAGATCGAGGCCAAGACCTTGGCCAAGCTGCGCCATCCGCAGCGTCGGCACAAGCTCGAGGACTTCCTCCGCTCCGACTAGGAGCCGGTCCGCTTCGCCCGAGCGGGAGAGCGATTGCTAGTCTCCCCATCGCTTTCCGGGGTAGCTCAGCTGGCAGAGCAGCTGACTGTTAATCAGCGTGTCGTGGGTTCGAGCCCCACCCCCGGAGCTTCAGGTGATCGACGGGTCGGCAGCTGCCGGCCCGTCGTCGCGTCCGGCTACTCGCAGAGGTTGCGGGTGCGGGCGTCGGTGGCCCGGTAGTCGGCCTGGCGCTGGTGGAACGGGTAGCCGTCGAGCGAGTCGTACCGGGCTCGGGCCAGGCCCTCGGCCAGCAGCACCTTGCCGATGTCGAACCCGCGGAGCTGGACGTAGCCCAGCTCCCGGTCGTACCGGTCGACCGTGTTGCCGGGCACCGACACGATGTCGACCCGCTTCCGGCTGACCAGCTGCGCCACCCGGGCCTTGGCCTCCCTGTAGCCGCACTGTCCCCGCTCGGGGGTGTCGATACCGATGAACCGCACGCGTCGTCCGTCCACGTCGATCGTGTCGCCGTCGACCACATAGGTCACGATGCCGCTCCGGCAGGCCGGGGCGACGAGCGCCAGTCCGGCGAGCAGCAGCGCTGCCCAGTACTTCCTCGTCCGCATGCGTTCCTCCGCCCAGGAGTCTGCCATGCCGGCCGGTGCAGAGACGGGCGGCGGCGGAGCGGGTGGGTACCCTGCGGGCGGGCCGGTAGCTCAGTGGTCAGAGCAGGCGACTCATAATCGCTCGGTCACGGGTTCGATCCCCGTCCGGCCCACTCCTACGAGGTCGATACGAGCTTCCGCTCCGGCCGGAACCACTCCTTGAGCGGCCGACGTGCGAGCTTCTCCAGCGGGTGGATCAGCGCCGTGCCCGCAGCGAGCAGGACGACGGTCAGCCCGAGGAAGACCACGGTCCACCGGGCACTGCCGAGCTCGTCGACCCCGAAGAGCGCGTTGGCGGTCCGGCGGGCGGCCTGGGCCGCCGGCCAGCCGGCCAGGTAGATCGACAGGGTTCTGTTTGAGACCCAGCGGACTCCGCGGTTCCAACGGCGTCCGAGCGCCTGGACTGCCGGGCGGGCGGCGAGCAGCAGCATGAGCCACGCCGTGGCCACGGTGAGTGCCGACGTGATGGCGGCGTTGGGGTTCCTGCCATCGCGCAGGAACACCACCACGGAGAGCGCTGCGAGGAGGAAGGTCGCGAACAGGAACGGCCGGGCGCCCTGCCGCTCGCGGACCCGGACCAGCGTCCCGTCGCCGTAGTAGAAGCCGGCGCAGAAGAACGGCGCGTACATGCCGAGGTGGTTGAGGGCCTGCCCGGGCTGACGGACGAAGAACGCGATCCCGAGGCCGAAGGCCAGTGCTGCGGGCAGCGCGAGCCCTCGCCGGTGGAGCCGGACGAGCAGCGGCGACACGGCTAGGAGGATCGTGAACGTGCCGACGAACCACATCTGGCCGTCGTGCGCCCGGACGGCAGCCGACGGTGCAGGGACGTCCCAGATCAGCCAGCGGTACCAGCCGGACCAGTCGAGCTGGTACCTGGCTCGGCCCGTGACGGCGGCCAGCAGGGCCGAGATCGCGACCATCGCCACGAGTACGGCGATGCAGGGCACGAGCAGGCGCCGGAGCCGGCCGCGGACCACCGTCCACTGGGCCTGGGGCTTGCGCTCCAACGACGTGAGCATGAGCGCGCCCGAGCAGAAGAACACGAGCGGCATGCCGGGCATGAGCCAGTACGGGGCCGGCCACCAGAGCCATCCGAGCGGGTTGAGCGCGTGGACGGCGACGACCCGGAGGATCGCCGCAGCGCGGACGGTGTCGACGAACTCGTCACGGGCGGCAGGGGCCGCAGCGGTCGGTGTCCCCCCAGCCAGCACGCCGGGGATCGTAGGCGAGACCTCAGCGGGCCTTGTGCCAGACCGCCTCGAGGTGGTCGGGCCGGTCGGCCGCGACGAACTCGTTGATCCTGGCCCGCACCGCGCTGCCGAGCTGCAGGAACTCGACGCCGTAGCAGGTCATGCCCTCGTGGGAGGAGGGTCGCAGGTTCCTGATCGCGACGCCGCCCTTTGCGCCCTCGATCTCGATGGACACAGCCGTGCCGGGGACCAGCAGGTCCGACGACGGGGCCACGATCGTGGCGCCGCTCACCGACAGCTCGGTGACCTCGGCGACCTGGTCGGCCGGGCGACGGAGGAATCGCTTCTTCTGTCCGACCCCGTCGAGGTCCCAGCGGCAGTGCAGGCCGATGACGGCCTTGCGCTCGCCGATCCGTCGTTCGCTCGGGCGCTGCTCCATGGCAGACAGTCTGCCGGGAGTTGCGCCGCGAACCACCTGCCCGGGACGACCGCCGAGAAGCCGCTCAGCAGCTGCTCAGCAGGCGGTCACAGGTCGTCGAGCCAGATCGGCGAGGCCTCGAGGAGGAACCGGCTGACGGACAGACAACGGTCCAGCACCTCGCACAGCTCCTCCTCGCCCTTGAACACCTGCGCCAGGCTGACCTCGATACGGGCCACCACGTTCAGGGTGCGCTCCGTCGGGTCGGTGACGGCCGGGAACGTGTCGAGCGCGGTGACCTCGAGCGGGAGGTCGGGCCCACCGATTCCGGCCAGCTCGGTGGCCAGCTGCAGCAGGTCGGGCCGGTGGGGGAGCGGCGGCATGGACCAGTTGAAGGTGAGCGGCAGGTAGTACCGCTCCTCCGGGTCCTCGTCCTCGGGAAGGGCCAGGACCTGGTCCTCGAACGCCAGGATGGTGCGCGGGTCGACCTCGACCGCCAGGTGGAACGCCACGGGTCCGTCGCACGCCTCCTCGGGGTGCAGGTCGACCTCCCACAGCTGGCGCATGGAGTAGGTCTCGACGAAGTGGCGCTCGTCGTGGACGTGGAAGCCGTGGTCGCCCACGTGGTGCTTCAGGTCGGCCACGAAGCCGGCGACGTCCAGAACTGCCATCCCCACAGGTTGCCAGCACCCGGGGGGTGGGCGACAACCGGTTGGTAGCGTCGGGCCCATGCATCCCGACAAGTTGGCGGCACTGTTGCTCGCCACCGCCGACGCCGTCGCGGCGGCGCTCGCCGACGACCAGCGCCGTCGCCCGTCCGACCAGCGGGTCAAGGGTGAACGGCCCGGGCAGTACCGCATCGACCTGGTGGCCGACGAGGCTGCGCTCAAGGTCCTTCGGGCGGCGGGCGTGGGCATCCTCTCCGAGGAGTCCGGGCTCGAGGACCGGGGCACGGGGCTGGTCGTCGTGGTGGACCCGGTCGACGGCAGCACCAACGCCTCCCGGGGCCTGCCCTGGTACGCCACCAGCCTGTGCGCGGTCGACGAGCACGGTCCGGTGGCCTCGCTGGTGCGCAACCTGGCGACCGGCACCACGTGGGTCGCGGCCCGTGGAGCCGGAGCGACCTGCGACGGTCGCCCGGCCGTCCCGTCCGGCGTGACCGACCCCGCCCAGGCCGTGGTCGTGCTCAACGGCTACCCGCCGCAGCACCTTGGCTGGCGCCAGTACCGGGCGCTCGGCGCGACGGCGCTGGACCTGTGCGCCGTGGCCGACGGGCGCGTGGACGCGACCGTCGACTGCACGACCGACGCGCTCGGCCCCTGGGACTACCTGGGGGCCATGCTCGTGCTGTCCGAGGCCGGCTGCGTGGTGGAGGACCTGCACGGCCGCGGCCTGGTGGACGTGCGTCACGACGCCCGTCGGACGCCTGTCTCTGCGGCTACCCCGGAGCTCCTGGGAGCGCTCAGGGGGGCGCTCCTCGCTGCACGCGACTGACGACGGCCAGCCCCTAGGGTTTCGGCCGTGCGTGCCGCTCGTCGTTCCCTCCCGCTGGCCCTGCTGGCGATGGCCGCCCTCGTCGCCGCCTGCAGCGGCACGACCCGCACACAGGTCGGT
>CAJANQ010000065.1 GCA_903941145.1 uncultured Actinomycetes bacterium | reverse complement strand
TTCAAGGTCGTGCGGCCGTATGGCTCGCCCGACGAGCTGGCCGCCGTGCTCGACGAGGTCGGCGGCAAGGGTGGCGTGTTCCGCGGCACGCAGCTGACGGTCGGCAACTCGTTCGCCTCGACCATCTACGACTTCAGGACGACGGTCCAGCTGACCGGGTCGCTCGAGCAGCTCTCCGACCCGCAGGTCGCGGCGGTGCTCGGGAACCTGCCGCTGGGCCGTACCGTCCAGGAGCTCGCGGCCGAGGGCGCGACGGCCAAAGGGGCCGCGACCCTCACGCTCGACGTCGAGCTCCCGGGGGCCGAGCCGGCCACGTGGACCCGGTCGGCCTCGAGCGGGAAGCCGTCCACGGTGACCGCCCAGACCTCGTCGCGGGTGTGGACGTGGTGGCCCTTGGTGGTGGCTGGACTGGGGCTGGCGCTCGTGGTCGCCGGCGTCGTCGTCGCCCTCCGCTCCCGCCGGACCGCCGCGCCCCCCTTCTCGCCGCCACCTTCACCTGCGCCACCTTCACCTGCGCCCCCTTCCCCGAACTCGTGACGGTTTGGTCCACATAGGGACCAAACCGTCACGAGTTCGGCGAGGACGTGGGTCTGATGGGGCAGTTCCCGGCCGATGTCAGAGGATCGAACTAGTGTTCGGTCATGGCAAAGACCCGGACCGTCTTCCGATGCATGAGCTGCGGGGCTGACACCCCCAAGTGGGTGGGCAAGTGCCCGTCGTGCGGCGACTGGAACACCCTCGCTGAAGAGATCGACACGCCGTCCTCGGCCCCGCTCGTGGCCCCGTCGGCCCCGGTGGCCATCACCACGGTCGGCACGGCGGACGGTCAGCCCGTTGCCTCCGGCATCGGAGAGTTCGACCGGGTGCTCGGCGGCGGTCTGGTGCCGGGGAGCGTCACCCTCATTGGTGGCGAGCCTGGGATCGGCAAGTCCACCCTCGTGCTCCAGCTGCTCGGGGCCCGTGCCGCCGCCGGCGCCAAGGTCCTCTACGTCACGGGTGAGGAGTCGCCGCACCAGGTGCGGCTGCGTGCAGAGCGACTCGGCGCTCTCAACGACCACCTCCTGCTCGCTGCCGAGACCTCGTTGCCCAACATCGTCCACCACCTCGAGGAGCAGCGGCCCGAGCTGTGCGTGGTCGACTCCATCCAGACCCTCTACGACCCCCAGTTCTCCTCTGCGCCCGGGTCGGTCACACAGGTGCGCGAGTGCGCCCACCGGCTGGTGCAGGTGGCCAAGGCCAACGGGACCACGCTCCTGCTGGTCGGCCACGTCACCAAGGACGGTCAGCTCGCCGGGCCTCGTGTGCTCGAGCACGTCGTCGACACCGTCATCTCGTTCGAGGGCGACCGGCACCATGCCCTCCGCGTTCTGCGGGCGCAGAAGCACCGGTTCGGCTCCACCGAGGAGCTCGGGCTCTTCGCCATGGCGGGCGACGGCCTGGAGCCCGTGCCCGATCCGTCAGGGCTCTTCCTGGGCGACCGCCGACCGGGCATCCCCGGCTCGGTCGTGACCCCCGCCCTCGACGGGCACCGCCCGCTCCTGGTCGAGATCCAGGCGCTGGTCACCAAGACCACGCTGCCGCAGCCCCGCCGCTCGGCCCAGGGGCTCGACTCTGGACGGCTCAGCCTGCTCCTCGCGGTGATGGACCGTCGGGCAGGACTGCCGGCCGCGGGCATGGACGTCTACGCGTCCGCCGTGGGCGGGGTGAAGGTCCTGGAGCCCGGCGCCGACCTGGCCATCTGCGTCGCGCTGGCCTCGGCCCTGTTCAGCCACCCGGTGGGCGAGCACGTCGTCGTCTGCGGCGAGGTGGGCCTGGGTGGCGAGCTGCGGCAGGTCGGCCGCCTGGACCGGCGGCTGGCGGAGGCGGCCCGGCTGGGTTTCCGTCGTGCCGTTGTTCCGCGTTCGGCGCCAGAGGTCGACGCCGACATCGAACTGGTACGAGTGCCGTCGCTGTCGGCAGCCCTGCATGCGCTCGGTCTGGCCGACAACTAACGGGACGGTTCCCCCGGGCCGTCCCGTAGACTCTGCCCATGCGTCCCCACGGCCACCGGGCCCGGCCATGAACGAACGTCGATCCAAGGAACTGATGTCAGCCTTGGAGGCCGTTGCGCCTGGTCGTCCGCTTCGTGAAGGGCTGGACCGCATCCTCAAGGCCAACATGGGTGCGCTCATCGTGATCGGTGACGGGCCAGAGGTCCTGAACATCAGTTCTGGCGGGTTCCTGGTGAACGCGTCGTTCACGCCCCAGCGGCTGTCTGAGCTGGCCAAGACCGACGGGGCGATCGTGCTCGACGAGCACGCCGACCACATTGCTCGGGCCAACGTGCACCTGGTGCCCAACCCGAACGTCCCGACCGAGGAGACCGGCACCCGCCACCGCACCGCCGAGCGGGTCGCCCGCTCCATCGGGGTGCCGTGCCTGTCCGTCTCCGAGGACATGGCGGTCGTGACCGTCTACACCAAGAACGAGCGCTACCAGCTCGAGCCGATCCCGGCGATCCTGAGCCGCTGCAACCAGGCGCTGCAGACCCTGGAGCGCTACCGCAACCGTCTCGACGAGGAGTCGTCGAGCCTTACGGCGCTCGAGATCGAGGACGCCGTCACCCTGCGCGACGTGGTCACGCTGCTGCAGCGCGCCGAACTGGTGGCGCGCATCTCCGAGGAGATCGAGCAGTACCTGGTCGAGCTCGGGAGCGACGGCCGTCTGGTCCGCCTCCAGCTGCGCGAGCTCATGGCCGGCGTTGCGGACGAACGTCGGCTCGTCGTGCTCGACTACTTCCAGGAAGACATCTCGTGGGACCTGGAGCAGGCCATCGAGACGCTCTCGTCGCTCGACGTCGACGACCTGCTCGACGCCGAAGAGGTCGCCCAGGCCTTGCACCTCTCGGGCCAGACCGACGACCTCGACGCCTCCATCGAGCCCCACGGCTACCGGATGCTCGCGCGGGTCCAGCGCCTCCCGGAGGGTGTCGGTGCTGCCCTCGTGGCGCACTTCGGCACACTCACCAGGCTCAACCGGGCCCCGGTCGACGAGATTGCTGGGGTCGACGGCGTGAGCGAGCACTGGGCCCGGTCGGTGAAAGAGGCCATGGGCCGTATCGCCGAGTCGAGCATCCTCGACCGCTACATGTGAGCCAGCGCCCGGGGCGCGGTGGCGGGCGCCTGCGTAGCCTGTGGGCATGGACCTCACCCTGCCGTCCGGCACTGCTGCCCACCTGGCCCTGACCGACGGTGCCGACCGCGGGCTGGTCGTCGTTCCTGACATCTGGGGTCTCCGTCCGCTGTTCACCGACCTGTGCCACACGCTCGCGGCGCGGACCGGGTGGAGCGTCGCCTGCGTGGAGCCGTTCCCCGGCCAGGTGCTGGCCGGGGCCGAGGACCCCGAGGCCGGGCTGGCCGAGCGGGGGGCCGCCATTGCCGCCACCCCGGACGCCCAGCTCCTTGGCGACGTGGTTGCTGCTGCTGACGCGACCGGCGCACCCAAGGTCGGCGTCATCGGGTTCTGCATGGGCGGCATGTACGCGCTCAAGGCCGCGGGCACCGGCCGGTTCGACGCTGCCGTCGGCTTCTACGGGATGGTTCACCACCCGGAGCACTGGTCGGGCCCCGGCCAGGAGCAGCCGCTCGACTGCCTGGCCCGTGCTGCAGCAGCCGGGACCCGTGTCATGGCCGTGGTCGGTTCGGTCGACCCGTGGACCCCGCCGGAGCAGCTGGCCGAGCTCGAGCAGGCCGGGGTGACGGTGGTGCGGTACGAGGGTGCGGACCACGGGTTCGTGCACGACCCGTCGCGGCCGGCCCACCGGGCAGACGACGCTGCCGACGCGTGGGAC
>CAJANQ010000064.1 GCA_903941145.1 uncultured Actinomycetes bacterium | reverse complement strand
CCGGGGTCGGCATAGGTGTGCGACGGGTTGGCGTCTGTGCTCACCGGCGTGCCGTCACCAAAGTCCCAGATGTATCTCGTGATGGTGCCGTCGAGGTCCACCGAGCCGGCCGAGGAGAAGTCGACCGACAGCGGGATCTTGCCCGTCTCGGGTGTCACTGCGGCGGCCGGGACCGGCGGGGTGTTGAACTCGGTCACCACGACCACCACGGTTGCGGTGTCGGTGCCCGGGGCCGGGAAGGTCCGGTTGTCGGTGACCATGAGGCTCGCCGTGTAGGTGCCCGGTGTCGCGTACTCGTGCGACGGGTTGGCGTCGGTGCTCACCGGCGTGCCGTCACCAAAGTCCCAGCGGTAGGCGGTGATGGAGCCGTCGGGGTCGGTCGAGCCGTCCGACGAGAAGTTGACCGTGAACGGCGCCTTGCCCTGGGTGCCCGAGGCGTTGGCCACGGCGACCGGGAGCTGGTTGACGGCCAGGACCGCGATGTTGAGCGAGGCCACGTCGGTGGCGCCGCTGTCGTCGATCACCGTGAGCGTGACGGTGTAGTTGCCGGGCGAGTCGTAGGTCTTGTTCGGGTTGGCGGTCGTCGAGACCGGGCTGCTGTCGCCGAAGTTCCAGCGGCGGGTGACGATGATGCCGTCGGAGTCGGTCGAGTCGTCCGACGAGAACGAGAAGGTTGCGGGAGCGACGCCGATCGGGGCCGACGAGGAGGCGACGGCGTCCGGGGCGACGTTGGCCACGGTGCGCACGGAGCGGGTGGCGGAGCCGGTGGCCCCCAGGTTGTCGGTGACCGTGAGGGTCACGATGAAGGTGCCGGGGGCGGCAAAGGTGTGCGACGGGTTGGCCGAGGTGCCGATCGGCGAACCGTCGCCCCAGTCCCAGCTGTAGCCGACGATGGTGCCGTCTGCGTCGGTCGAGCCGGCCGACGAGAACCCGAACGAGGCGGGCGCCTTGTTGGAGGCCGGCGGGGTGACCGAGATGGCTGCGGTCGGCGACGCGTTGTCGCCGGGGCCCACCAGGATGGTCACGCTGGCGGTGCCGGTGGCGCCGCCGTTGTCGGTCACGGTGAGGGTGGCCACGAACGTGCCGGGCGTGGTGTAGGTGTGGCTGGTCGCCGACGACGTGCTCGAGCTGCCGTCGCCGAAGTTCCAGAGGTACGTGGTGATGCTGCCGTCGGAGTCGGAGGACCCGGCGGCGTCGAAGTTCACCTCGAGGGGCGCGGTACCGGTGTTGACGTCCACGCCGGCGAACGCGATCGGCCGCACGTTGGTCCCGCCCCCGCCCGGGGTCGGCGCACAGGCCGTCATGACCAGCGCCAGTGCCGCGATGGCACTGAGCAGCGTCACTGTGATCCGCCGTGACGACCGCGTGGCCGTCCGGGTTGCGCTGGAGTGGTGCATGGTCCCCCTCGTTCCTGCGTTCATGTCATTTCCCCCTCGACCGGTGCCGGCTCTCGCCGGCAGTCCGTTCGCCCTTCGTTCCTGTAGTGCTCGTACTCGTGTGTGACGTGGTGGTCGGCCCGGGCGATCCCCCGCCCGGG
>CAJANQ010000063.1 GCA_903941145.1 uncultured Actinomycetes bacterium | reverse complement strand
CCGTACAGCGCCCGCATCGCCTGGTGCACGACGTGCTGCTCGTGGCTGAGGCCGAGCGCCCCGACCACCAAGGTCTCCATCACCATGTCGACGAACATCTCGATGGCGTGGAACCGGGTGGCGTTGAACCAGTAGAGCCGCTCGGCGCTGTGGTGGACCGAGTGCACCCGCCACGCCGGCCCCCACCGGTGGCCGACCTGGTGGATCCGGGAGTGGAACAGGTCGACCGCCAGCACGCTGACCGCCGCTCCGACCGGCACGGGCAGCCGGTCCAGACGCAGGGTGCGACGGCCGCGCAGCGGTTCGGCCGCGGCGAGGCCTGCGGTCTGGATGGCCAGCACCGAGGCCAGGAAGGTGCCGTCGGTCGCGAACTCGCGCAGCGTGGGCCGCCACTCAGTGCGGTGCGGCCGCACCCGTTCGGTCACGGCGACGACCCCGTAGAACGCCGCGGCCACGGCCGGGACGGCGGCCGCCGGGTTGCGGCCGCTCCTCCGCAGACGCCGGTCGACGGCGAGCGTCAGGGCTGCGCCCGCCACCACTCCGCCGTGCAGTGCCAGGCTCCGCAGCCGCTGGCCGCGTGCGCCCGACCGTTCGTTCCCCATGTGCGGAGGGTAACGCCCGGGGTGAGGTCAGTCCCCGCCGTGCGGCGCGGCCAGTCCGGCCGGGACGACGCGGGGGTCGTCGGTGCAGATCGCGGTGAGTCCGACCTCGGCCATCCGCAGCATCAGCGCCGGGTCGACCGTGTTCCACGACACCACGCCGCGACCGGCCGCCCACAGCCGTTCCATCCACCGGCCGTCCATGACGTCGAGCAGTTCCGGCGAGAGGTCGAAGCACGGATGGACGAACGTGCAGCCGGTGTCCAGCGCCACCGCGAGCGGGTCGTACGCCGGGTCCCAGAAGAGCCAGCTGGTGTCGAGCACGCCCTGCCGGGCGACGTGGGCCACGACGTCGGACTGGAACGAGGCGACGCACACCGAGCCGACCATGTCGCGTTCGACGACGTCGGCGACCAGCCGGTCCAAGCAGTCGGGCCCCGCCGCCTTCACCTCTGCATAGACGCCCAGGCCGAGCGCCGCGCACGCGTCGAGCAGCTCGAGGTGGGTGCCGGGCTGGTGACCCAGGTGCGCTGCGACGTCATCGGCGGTGAGGTCACGGACCCAGTGCTGCTGGTCGTCGGCCACGACGACGTGGTCGTGCAGCAGCACGAGCTGGTCGTCGGCAGTCTGGACCAGGTCGACCTCGACAGAGTGTGCGCCGGCCTCCGCCGCGGCGCGCAGGGTGCCGACCGAGTTCTCGGGGCCGAGCGCCGCGCCGCCACGGTGGGCCATCACCGTCGGGGCGTCCGGCCGACGGCCCCGGGTCAAGAAGCTCACGCCCACCTGGTCTCCTGCCCTCCGTCAGCGGTGCGGTCGTGCACCGGAGTCAGAGTCTGCCAGCGCCGACCCGGGGGCTCGGCGCTGAGGAGGGTCAGGCTGCAGGGCCGTCCTGGTGGGCTGCGACCTGGCGGTAGAGCAGCACGGTCACGGAGAGCACCGCGAGGACCAGGCCGGCGGCCCGACCGAGGCTCGACGGGTGCGAGGTGGCGGCCATGAGCACGCCGCCCAGAACGGTCGCGACGAGCGCGAGCTCGACGGCACGGCGGGAGGTCGCAGTCCGGCGGGGGGCAGGGGCGTCGGTGGACACGGGCGGGGGAGAGGTCTGCATCGTCATGAGGGGGAGGGGGGATTGCGGGCGACGGGGGTCCGTCGCCGGGGGTGCACCGACTCTCGGGGCTGCCGCTGCGGCGGGTCAAGCCAGATCGGCCGTCTGCGACCGGTATGGACGATTCCTGTCCGGCCGGTCATTCACGGTCTGCTGCCAGGCAGCCACGGAGTGTGGGGAGCCACCGGTTGCTGATACCCTAGGGGGTATGTGCAGACGAGTGAACTGTCGGAAGTGCGGGAAGCCCTCGTGGAGCGGTTGCGGCGCCCACGTCGAGCAGGTCCTAGGTGACGTGCCCAAGTCCGAGCGTTGCCAGTGCGCCGCCAAGGGCGCTGCGCCGGCGCCCGCCGGGAGCGGAGCGAAGCGGGGCTGGTTCCGCCGCTCCTGACTCAGCCGGCGACCGGGCAGACGGCGCCGTAGCCGCCGTAGACGTCGGCGACTGTGCCGAACCCCTGGGCCCGCAGCAGCGACGCCGCAGTGGCCGACCGGTAGCCGCCGGCGCAGTAGACGACCGTCGGCCGGGCCGGGTCGAGCTCGCCGAGCCGGTCCAGCAGGTTGGGGAGCGGAAGGTTCACCGCGCCGTCGACCATGCCGCCCTCGCACTCAGTGGGGTTGCGGACGTCCACGACCTGGAGGCCGTCGACGTCTCGCTGCCACTCCTCGAGCTCGGCCGCGGTGACCCGCGGCGCGGTGGCCGCCAGCTCCGGGTGCTCGAGCAGCGCCTGGTCCAGGCCGTCGAGCGCGCCCACGACGTGGTCGAAGCCGATGCGGGCCAGCCGGACGCGGGCCTCGTCCTCCCGGCCCGGCTCGGTGACGAGGACCACCTGCTGCCCGGGCCGCAGCACGTCGCCGGCGTACTCGGCGAACCGGCCGTCGAGCCCGACGTTGACGGAGCCGACCAGGTGGCCCGAGGCAAAGAGCTCGGCGGGCCGGCCGTCCACCACGACGGCGCCGTCGGCCTGCAGGCGGCGGACCTCGGCGAGGTCGAGCAGGGGGGTGCGCTCGTGGTCGTCGAGCAGTTCCCGCTCGCGACGGTTCGAGTCGGCGGCGAAGGCGAAGTAGAGCGGTGCCACCGACTGGCCCTGGGTGACGGCCTCGACGAACTCGTCCTCGGTCATCGGCTGGACGGCGTAGTTGGTCCGCCGCTGCTCGCCGATCGTTGACTCGACCGAGGCAGACAGGTTCTTGCCGCACGCCGACCCCGCACCGTGGGCGGGGAACACGCGGGTCGAGTCGGGAAGGCTCATCAGCTGGTCGTGGACGGAGCGGTAGAGCCGCCGGGCCAGGCCGTCGGCGGTCCAGCCCACGGACGTGAGCAGGTCGGGGCGACCGACGTCGCCGATGAAGAGCGTGTCGCCCGTCAGGGCGCCCCACGGCTCGGGGTCCGACGCATGCTCCCAGATGACGATCGACACCGACTCGGGGGTGTGGCCGGGGGTGTGCCGGACCTCGAGCACGACCTCGCCGAGCTCGATCCGCTCGCCGTGGGCCAGCGGCTCCATGGGAAAGTCGGCCACGGCGTCGCTGCCGTACGAGATGACGGCCCCGGTTGCAGCTGCTAGCTCCAGGTGCCCGGACAGGAAGTCGGCGTGAAAGTGGGTCTCCAGCACCCGTTCGATGCGGAGACCGAGGCGCTCGGCGTCCTCGAGGTACTGCGACACGTCGCGCTGGGGGTCGACCACGACGGCCCGGCCGGTCGTCTCGTCCCCGATCAGGTAGCTGAAGAGGGAGAGGCAGGAGAGTTCGTACTGCTGGAAGATCATCACGGGTCCTGTCGTCGGGAGGCGTTCGGTCGGTCGAGCCGGCGCAGAGTCGCCAACCCGGCGGGGGCTGAGGTGATTCCTACCCCCTGGGGTATAACCCTAGCTGGGTTGCCGGTGGTCGGGCCGTGTCGTCGTTACCCCAAGGGGTATCTCTACACTCTGGGGATGGCACCACGTCCTGACTCCCAGCCCGGCATGGAACTCGAGCAGGACACGCTCGACGACCTTCTGAAGCGCCTGCGCAAGGTCGAGGGGCAGGTGCGTGGGATCCAGGGGATGCTCACCGACGAGCGCGACTGCCGTGACGTCGTGACCCAGATTGCGGCGGCCAACAAGGCCCTCGAGCAGGTCGGCTTCCTCCTGGTGTCGGCCGGTCTGACCTGGTGCCTGTCCGACCCCGACCGGTCGCAGAAGGCCGGCTACGACCTTGCTGACGTCCAGAAGATGTTCCTGAAGCTCGCCTAGTTGGACCACCTGCGGCTCGTCCGGCCTATGACGACGCCGGTCGGACGGCTCGGCAAGGATGACGGGATGTCGGACGAGCCCACACCAGCAGACGCGTCGTCCGTGGACGGCGGCACCGCCCCGGAGCGTGCGGGTCTCGTCCTGCTCGCGCTGATCCTGGTCGCCACCGTCGCCAACCTGAACCTGTCGGTGGCCAACGTGGCACTGCCCGAGATCGGCACGGCGTTCTCGGCGAGCCAGGTGCAGATCAACCTGGTGGCGGTCGGCTACTCCCTCGGCCTGGCCGCGTCGGTGCTCTACCTGGGTGCCGTGGGTGACCGCTACGGGCGCAAGCTGCTGCTTCTCATCGGCACGGCGATGGCCATCCCGGCCTCCATGCTCGCGGCGTGGGCACCCGACATCTGGTTCCTGGTCGGGGCCCGGGTCGTCGGCGGCCTCGCCGCCGGAATGGCGTTCCCCACGACGCTGGCCCTCATCACCGCGCTGTGGTCGGGCCAGAAGCGCACCCGGTCCATCGCCCTCTGGTCGGCCCTCGGCGGCGCAATGGCGGCGCTCGGGCCGCTGGTGTCCGGACTGTTCCTGGAGAGGTTCTGGTGGGGTTCGCCCTTCCTGGTGACCGTGCCGCTCGCTCTGGTGGCCCTGGTCCTGGCGTTCCGCCTGCTCCCCAGCCACGTCGGCGAGGGCACCGACCCCGTCGACCACCTCGGCGGTGTGCTGTCGGCGGTGATGATCGGCGCGGTCGTTGCCGCAATCACGTTCGCGCCGGAGCCGAACCTGTCGACGGCGACGACGGTGCTGGCGGTCACCGGACTGGTCGCGGTCGTGCTGTTCGTGGTGCGCCAGCGACGCACCGACCACCCGCTGTTCGACCTCCACTACGCGGCACGGCCCACCTTCTGGGTGGCGGGCGTGGCCGGCATCGTGGTGTTCGGCTCGCTGATGGGCGGCATGTTCATCGCCCAGCAGTACCTGCAGAACGTGCAGGGCTACAGCCCGCTCGCCGCGGGCTGCTCGGTGCTGCCCGCCGCGCTGGTCATGGTCGTGGTGGCGCCACGGTCGGCCAAGCTCATCGCGTCGCTGGGCTCGAGGGCGACCCTGCTCATCGGGTATGCCGCGTGCCTGGCCGGACTGCTCGTCATGCTCCTCGTCTGGGGCGAGGGCACTGGCTACGTCTGGATCGCCCTCGGATTCATGCTCGTCGGCGGCGGTGTCGGCCTGGCCGGGACGCCGGCCTCCCGCTCGCTCACCGGCTCGGTGCCGGTCCACCGGGTGGGCATGGCGTCGGGCACCGCCGACCTGCAGCGCGACCTGGGTGCTGCAGTGATGCAGTCGCTCATGGGTGCCCTGCTCACTGCTGGTTACGCGGCGGCTGTCGCGGCGGCCATCGCCGCAGCTCCGTCGAGCTCCCAGGCGCTCATCGACGAGCAGATGGAGGCCACCCTGTCGGCGTCGTACTCGAGCGCGGCGGCCGTGGCAGAGCGCTACCCGCAGTACAGCGACGCCATCATCTCGTCGGCCAAGACCAGCTTCCTCCAGGGGCAGACCTGGGCCTTTGGCGCCGCGTCGGTCGCCGTCGTGGTGGCCGCCACGGTGGTGTTCTTCTGCTTCCCCAAGCGGGAGCAGGAGCACGCAGACCTGGCGCGCTACGCGCTGGAGGACGGCACGCCGGCGACCGGCCT
>CAJANQ010000062.1 GCA_903941145.1 uncultured Actinomycetes bacterium | reverse complement strand
GGGCCGGGGCGGCCGCGGGTGAACAGCCCGCCGAGCAGGTCGCCCAGGTCGCCGACGTCGAACCGGACGCCGCCGGCGGAGGGGTCGAACCCGCCGCCGAAGCCACCGCCGAACCCGCCGGCCGCGGGCCCCATGCGACGGACCTCGTCGTACTGCTGGCGCTTCTCCGGGTCACCCACGACCTCGTAGGCCGCGGACACCTCCTTGAAGCGGTCCTCGGCGGACTGGTTGCCGGGGTTCGCATCGGGGTGGAACTGGCGGGCCAGCTTCCGGTAGGCGGACGTGACCTCCTTCTGCGAGGCCGTCGAGTCCACGCCGAGGACGGCGTAGTAGTCCTTCTCGAGCCACTCACGCTGCACGTTCCACCTCCGATCTGTGCTCGTGCTGCTGGTCGGTCGGCCGGTCCGGCTGGGACCGGTCAGCCACGCACGCGGACCATGGCGGCCCGGAGGGTGCGCTGGTGCCAGAGGTAGCCGGTGCGCAGCACCTCGACGACGACGGGGCCGTCGTCGGCCTCACCCTCGTCGTGCATGACGGCCTCGTGCACGTTCGGGTCGAAGGCGACCTCGGCCTGCGCCACCTCGGAGAGGCCGAGCTTGGTCAGGGTCGCCAGGAGCTGGTCGCGCACGGGCACGACCTGCTCGTGGCCCTGGCCGACGGCGGCGTCGCACGTGTCGAGCACGGGCAGCAGCTCCTTGACCAGGTCCTCGGCCGCTCGCTCACGCTGCTCGGTCTGCTGGGCGGCCACGCGCCGCTTGTAGTTCTCGAAGTCGGCCTGGACCCGCTGGGCGGCGTCGCGGAACTCGTCGCGCTCGGCCTCGAACCGCTGGGCCAGGCCGACCGCCTCGGCGACGTCGGCGTCGGTGGCCGCGTCGAACTCGGCCTCGAGGGCGGACAGGTCGTCGAGGAGCTGGGCCTCGGCGTCGTCGACGGAGCCCTCCGTCGCACCGGTGGAGAAGGGGTCGGCGCTGGGCACCGGGTCCTGGTCGGACCCGGCCCCCTCCGCGCCCTGGGGCGCGTCGCTCACTTCTCGTCCTCGTCGACGATCTCGGCGTCCACGACCTCGTCGGCGTCGGCGTCGGCCGGAGCACCCTCGCCGGCGTCGGCTGCGGGCTCCTCGGTCTGGGCCTGCGCGGCTGCCTGCTCGTAGAGCTTCTGGCCGACCTTCTGGCTGGCGGCACCGAGCTCCTCGGTGGCCCGCTTGATGCGGTCGGTGTCCTCGCCGTTGAGGGCCTCACGCAGCTCGGAGAGCGCGTTGTCCATGTCGGCCTTCTCGGCCGCGTCGAGCTTGTCGCCCTGGTCCCGGACCAGCTTCTCGGTCTGGTAGAGGAGGGTGTCGGCCTGGTTGCGCACCTCGGCCTCCTCCTTGCGGCGACGGTCCTCGTCGGCGTGGGCCTCGGCGTCCTTGACCATCTGGTTGATGGAGTCCTTGGACAGCGAGGACTGGCCGGTGATCGTGATCGACTGCTCCTTGCCGGTCGCCCGGTCCTTGGCGGAGACGTTCACGATGCCGTTGGCGTCGATGTCGAACGTGACCTCGATCTGCGGCACACCCCGGGGGGCCGGCGGCAGGTCGACGAGCTGGAACTTGCCCAGGGTCTTGTTGAAGTCGGCCATCTCGCGCTCGCCCTGCAGGACGTGGATCTCGACCGACGGCTGGTTGTCGTCGGCGGTCGTGAAGACCTCGGTCTTACGGGTCGGGATGGTGGTGTTCCGCTCGATGAGCTTGGTCATCACGCGGCCCTTGGTCTCGATGCCGAGCGACAGCGGGGTGACGTCGAGCAGGAGGATGTCCTTGACGTCGCCCTTGAGCACGCCAGCCTGGACCGCGGCGCCCATGGCCACGACCTCGTCGGGGTTCACGCCCTTGTGGGGCTCACGGCCGGTGAGGCTGTGGACCAGCTCCTGCACGGCGGGCATACGGGTCGAGCCGCCCACCATGATCACGTGGTCGATCTCGTCCTTGGTGACGCCGGCATCCTTGATGGCCTGCTCGAACGGGATCTTGCAGCGGGCGATGAGGTCGGCCGTCATCTCCTGGAACTTGGCCCGGGTGAGGGACACGTCGAGGTGCAGCGGACCGGCGTCGGTCGCCGTGATGAAGGGCAGGTTGATCTGCGTCTGCGCGACCTGGGAGAGCTCGATCTTGGCCTTCTCGGCGGCCTCCTTGAGGCGCTGGACGGCCATCTTGTCGCCGGACAGGTCGACGCCGTTCTCGGACTTGAAGTTGTCGGTGAGCCACTTGATGACGGCCTCGTCCCAGTCGTCGCCACCGAGCTCGGTGTCGCCGTTGGTGGCCTTCACCTCGAACACGCCGTCACCGATCTCGAGGACGGACACGTCGAAGGTGCCGCCGCCCAGGTCGAACACGAGGATCGTCTGGTCGTCGGTCTCCTTGTCCATGCCGTAGGCAAGGGCGGCCGCGGTGGGCTCGTTGATGATGCGGAGCACCTCGAGCCCGGCGATCTGGCCGGCCTCCTTGGTGGCGGTCCGCTGGGCGTCGTCGAAGTACGCCGGGACGGTGATGACGGCCTGGGTGACCGAGTCGCCCAGGTACGCCTCGGCGTCACGCTTGAGCTTCATCAGCGTGCGGGCCGAGATCTCCTGCGAGGTGTACTTCTTGCCGTCGATGTCCTCGGTCCAGCTGGTGCCCATGTGGCGCTTGACGGACCGGATGGTGCGGTCGGCGTTGGTGACGGCCTGACGCTTGGCCACCTCACCGACGAGGACCTCGCCGTCCTTGGCGAACGCGACCACCGAGGGGGTGGTGCGGGCGCCCTCTGCGTTGGGGATGACGACCGGTTCGCCGGCCTCGAGGACCGAGACGACCGAGTTGGTGGTGCCGAGGTCGATTCCGACTGCCTTGGCCATGTTGTGTGCTCCTGTGCTTGAGATCTTGGTTGGGGGGAAGTTCTGGGGCCTGCTGCCCCGACCCGGACGAGACTATGACGCCTGGTCGCGGTCTGAACAGTCAGTTGGTGCCGGGGAGTGTAGCAAACTTGAGTGTGTCGTTATCAATGCAGCGTACTTCCCTGCTATTCCGCTGAACTTCCGCACAGGGTCCGCCTGGCC
The DNA here is from genome assembly GCA_903941145.1 of uncultured Actinomycetes bacterium. GTDB lineage: Bacteria > Actinomycetota > Acidimicrobiia > Acidimicrobiales > Microtrichaceae > CAJANQ01. Next base: position 7,718 of record CAJANQ010000062.1, on the reverse strand, counting down.
GAAGCACGGGGACGCCGCACACGACTGTCGCCGGGCGCGCCGAGGACGAGCGAGTTCAGTCGCTGGCGCGCAACTTTGACCGACGCCGGCCGGCGTCAGGGCGAGTACGTGGACTCTCGGCGCAGCTTGTGCACCGGCAGGGCCGACAGCACGCGCCGGGCGGCGCGGTTGGCGCTGCGCACCCATCCGTACCCCCGGTCGCCCGTGGCCCGGAGCGCGGTCGCGGCGGCGAGGATGCGCCAGAACTCGGTCGACCTCCGCACGTCCGGGTCGTGCGCCTTCGCCACCTTCAGGTGGTCCAGCGCAGCGGCCGGGTCCTGGCGGTCGTTCAGGCAGTGCCAGGCGAGCAGCAGCTCGGTCCGGGCGGTCGCCGACGGACGCAGCGCCTGTCGCGCTGGCGTCTCGTCGTCGAACACGGCGGCGAGCAGGTGCGCGTAGGCAGCCGAGAGCGACTCGACGTTCGACGACGAGTTGGAGTCGTGACGGCGGTGGTGGGCCAGGACCTCTCGCACGACCACGACCGGATATTTGCCGGCGATGCGGATCCAGAGCTCCCAGTCCTCCACGTCGATCGGGAACCGGTCGCGGTTGACCAGGAACAGGCCGACGTCGTCGAGCACGGCCCGGGGCACGGCGACGGCGGAGGCCGACACCGGGTTGCGGGTGACGAACTGCTCCCAGACGTCGCCCTCCCACTCCGAGCGGACCACCCGGCCGGTCGGGGTCCCGTCGCCGTCGACCAGGTCGTACCAGCCGTAGGCCAGGCCGGCGGCGGGGTTGCGGTCGAGGGCGCCCACGAGGTCGGCCACCAGCGTCGGCGCCCAGAGGTCGTCAGAGTCGCAGAACACCACGACGTCGCCCTGTGCCGAGGTCACGCCCAGGTTCCGGGCGGCCGACACGCCGGCGTTCTCCTGACGCACCACCCGGACCCGGGGGTCGCCGGTGCCGTCCGGGAAGGTGGCGGCCCAGCCGGCCAGGTCGTCGGAGCCGCCGTCGTCGACCAGCACGACCTCGAAGTCGTCGTAGGTCTGGGCAAGGACGGTCACGAGCGTCTCGGGCAAGTACTTCAGCGAGTTGAAGCACGGGATCACGACCGAGGCGCGCACCGGGCCACTGTACCGACCACCTTGGACGACCGAGCCCCTGCAACGACGGACCGGGAGGCTGGACTGACGAGGACGGGGTGCGGCAGCATCGGCCCCGGTCCAACGACCCCGACCCGGGAGGCACCATGCACCAGCTCGTCCTGCTCCGCCACGGCGAGAGCGAGTGGAACAAGCTCAACCTGTTCACCGGCTGGTACGACTGCGACCTGACCGACACCGGCAGCACCGAGGCCGGCGCGGCAGGCGACATGATGGCCGAGGCCGGCGTGCACCCCGACGTGGTCCACACCTCGGTGCAGCTGCGGGCCATCCGCACCGCCAACGAGGCGCTGGACCGCATGGGCCGCCTGTGGGTGCCGGTGCGCCGCAACTGGCGACTGAACGAGCGGCACTACGGCGACCTGACGGGCCGCAACAAGGCCGAGACCGCAGAGAAGTACGGCGAGGACCAGGTCAAGGTCTGGCGCCGCTCGTACGACGTGCCGCCGCCGCCGATCGCGGCCGACAACCAGCACAACCCGAACGACGACGACCGCTACGCGGACCTGCCGCCCGAGCTGGTCCCGCAGTCGGAGTGCCTGGCCGACGTGGTCGCCCGGATGCTCCCCTACTGGTACGACGGGATCGTCCCCGACCTGGTGGCCGGCCGGACCGTGCTGGTCGTGGCCCACGGCAACTCGCTCCGGGCACTCGTGAAGCACCTCGAGCAGATCCCCGACGACGAGATCACCGAGCTCAACATCCCGACCGGCGTGCCGCTCCGCTACGAGCTGGGCGACGACTTCATGCCCGCTGAGAAGAAGTCGGTCGAGGACCGCTACCTGATGGACGCCGAGGCCGTGAAGGCCAAGGCAGCTGCCGTCGCGGCCCAAGCCGCCGGCAAGTAGGGGCCCAAGCCGCCGGCAAGTAGGGGCCCAAGCCGCCGGCAAGTAGTCCGAGTCGACCGGCGTCAGTCGGTCGGGATCGGCCGCTGCAGGTCGAGCCGGTTCTCCAGGTCCGCCCAGAGCCCGGCGTAGCCCTTGGCCGCCAGGTTGTGGGGCGACGCCAGCACGGCCGGCACCTGCTCCATGCCCATGCGCTCGACCGAGGAGCTGACGACCACGGTCGCCGGCGAGAACCGCTGGTCGTCGGCGACCTGCGTCATGACCTGCCGGTGCAGGACCTTGCGCTCGTCGACCATCGACAGGAAGGCGAGCACCGGCATGCCGGGCTGGTGCTCCTTCACGAACTCGGCGATCTGGTCGAACCCGCGGACCGCCAACGGGGCCGGCACGACGGGCGCCAGGACCAGGTCGGAGGCCTCGATGATCGACTCGGTCACGATGCCCAGGCCGGGCGCACAGTCCAGGAACACGACGTCGTAGCGGTCACGCACGCTGCGCAGGAGCTTGCGGAGCACGCGTTCGGGCCAGCGGCGGGTGGACAGGACGGTGTCGACGATCCGGAACGAGGGGTCGGCGGGCAGGAGGTCCAGCAGCTCGTAGTCGGTGTGGCGGACGAAGTTCGCCAGGTCGCGACGCCCGCCGAGCACCTTGGCGGCACCGCCCTTGACCTTGGCCTTGGCCCGGTAGCAGTGGGTGGCCGCGCCCTGCGGGTCGAGGTCCCACAGGAGGGTCCGGAAGCCGGCCTGGGACGAGAGCATCGCCAGGTTGACCGCGGTCGCGGTCTTCCCGATCCCGCCCTTGGCGCCTGCGACTGCAACGACCTTCATGTGCCCATCTTGGCCGACGGTTCCCGGCCCGGCCTTCATCCGGGGCCGGAAGTACGTCTCGGCGGGGCCGTGTTGGTAGGTTTCAGGGCGCTATGAGCGCGACTGACACCACCACCTCCACCGACGACGCCGAGACTGCGGTCCCCGGCCCGAAGCGGCTGCAGCCGCCGCAGATTGCGATCCTCGTCGGCGTCGGCATCGCGGTGCTGGTCGCAGTGTCCGGCGTCGCCGCCACCGTGTTCCAGTTCCACGACGAGAGCCCGGTGCAGCGAGAGGTCTTCGGGGGCATCCCCGGCTGGCTCAAGCTGGTCTTCTACACGGTCATCCCGGTGATGTTCATCTACGGCGCCGTGATGTTCTCGTACCGCATGCGCAACTGGCAGCGCGGCAACCCCGACAAGCGTGACATCACGCCGAAGAACGCGAAGAAGCGTCTCGAGACCCTGCGCGGCGGCCTCTACATGCAGACCCTCCTGCGCGACCCCGCCGCCGGGATCATGCACTCGATGATCTACTTCGGCTTCTTGATCCTGCTGGCCGTCACCACGGTCCTCGAGATCAACCACCAGCTGCCCGAGGCCGCCAAGTTCCTCCACGGCGACGTCTACAAGGCGTACGCATTCGTCGGCGACTTCGGCGGCCTGATCTTCACCCTGGGCGTCGTGTGGGCGATCGTCCGCCGGTACGTCCAGAAGCCCTACCGCATCAAGATCAAGACCCGCGCCGAGCACGCCATCATCCTGGGCGTCCTGCTGGCCGTCGGTGTCTCCGGCTTCCTGGCCGAGATGTTCCGTATTGCCGAGGAGGGCCGGCCGGCCTTCGAGAAGTGGTCGTTCGTCGGCTACCCGCTGTCCGGCCTGGTCGACGGACTGTCGGGCCTGAACGGCTGGCACACCGCCATGTGGGTGCTGCACGTCCTGACGTTCATCGCCTTCCTGATCATCCTGCCGACCACCATGCTCCGGCACATCTTCACCTCGCCGCTCAACATGTACCTCTCGGACAAGGACCGTCCGAAGGGCGCCATGCGGGCCATGCCCAACCTCATGGAGACCGAGCTCGAGTCGTTCGGCGCCGCGGTCGTCGAGGACTTCACCTGGAAGCAGCTGCTCGACACCGACGCCTGCACCATGTGCGGCCGCTGCACCTCCGTGTGCCCGGCGCACGCCACGGGCAAGCCGCTCGACCCGCGTGAGATCGTGCTCAAGGCCGGCACCGTGATGGCCGCCACCGGCACCCCGGTCGTGTCGCCCCCCATCGGCGTCGACAAGGAGATCACCGTCTCCGCCAACTCGCTGTTCGAGCGCATCACGGCCGAAGAGGTCTGGTCCTGCACCACGTGCAAGGCCTGTGACGAGAACTGCCCCGTCAACATCGAGATCCTCGACAAGATCCTCGACATGCGTCGCTACCTGACGCTGATGGAGTCGGACTTCCCGACCGAGCTGGGCAACGCCTTCCGCGCCATGGAGAACTCCGCGAACCCGTGGGGCATGAGCCAGACCGAGCGTGCCGACTGGACCAAGGACCTCGAGGGCATCGAGGTCATCGACGGCGGCGACCCGTTCACCGCCGAGTACCTCTACTGGGTCGGCTGCGCCGGTTCGTTCGACGACAAGAACCGCAAGGTCACCCAGGCCATGGCCAAGCTCATGCAGCGGGCCGAGATCAGCTTCGCCATCCTCGGCCCGGCCGAGAACTGCACCGGTGACCCGGCCCGCCGTTCCGGCAACGAGTACATCTTCCAGATGCTGGCCATGCAGAACATCGAGACCCTGGACTCGATGGGCGTGCGCAAGATCATCACGCAGTGCCCCCACTGCTTCAACACGCTCGCCAACGAGTACCCGCAGCTGGGTGGCAACTACGAGGTCGTGCACCACTCGCAGTTCCTCGAGCAGATGATCGACTCGGGCCGTCTCGACATGTCGGGCGCCAGGCTCGAGGAGCGCGTGGTGTACCACGACTCCTGCTACCTGGGCCGCCACAACGACATCTACATGGCCCCCCGTAACGTGATCGGCCACCTCAAGGGCATCGAGATCGTCGAGGCCGGCCGCAACGGCACCAAGGGCATGTGCTGCGGCGCCGGTGGCGCCCGCATGTGGATGGAGGAGAGCATCGGCAAGCAGGTCAACGTCGAGCGCAGCCAGGAGCTGCTGGCGACGGGCGCCTCGCGCATCGCCACGGCGTGCCCCTTCTGCTACGTGATGATCGACGACGGCGTGAAGGCCCAGGGTGTCGAGGAGGGACAGGTCAAGGTCGGCGACCTTGCCATGCACGTCCTCGAGGCGCTCGAGAACGCCGAGCCCCTCGCACAGAACCCGCTCGAGCAGACGTCCTGAACGACGCTGCGACCACCGGCGGGGCCGGCGCTCCCGGGGACTCCCCCGAGGGTGCGCGTGTCCTGGTGGTGGACCAGCGGGCCGACGCCGCCGCGATGGTGGCGACGGTCCTGACTTCTGCGGGCTTCGTCGTTGCGACCTGCGCGCCTGGCGACGCCGTCGTGCGGGCACTGCGCGACGAGTCCGTAGCTGCGTGCGTGGTGGCGCTGCCACCCGGCCACGACGATGCTGCTGCCTCGCTGGTCGGCGAGCTCCGGTCTCGCACCGAGCCGCAGGTCCGCGACGCTGCGCTGGTGGTGCTGGTCGACGACCCCGTGGGTGCCGCCACGTCCACCGCCGCCGGTGCCGACCTGACCGTCGCGCGGCCGGTCGAGCCCGAGCGGCTCGTGGCCGCCGTGACCGAGGTCAGCTCGGTCGACGCCGACGTGCGTCGACGTCGCCGGCCCTGACGTCGCGACCGCTCAGCTGCGCAGTGCTCCCGCGACTGCCTCGCCGGTCGCCGCAGCATTGAGGTAGGGCTCGGGGTCGTGCGCGCGGTGGCCGTTGTCGACCTGACGGTCCTCGACCTGGCTCCCGAACCGCTCGGAGAGAAGGTGGCCGCCGGCGGCCTTGTCGCCCACGGCCGCCACGTTCACCCACCGCTGCACCGAACCAGGCCATGCCCCCTGGCCGTCGATCGGTGTTGGGTCGAGCATGCCGAACACCATGGGCGAACCGAGCGGTGAGCCCAGCGTCACGAGCGTGTGCACCGTGGATTCGGGCCGAAAGTTCAGGGCCGTCCAGGCGATGACCGTGCCCATCGAGTGCGCCACGACCACTTTGGTCCGGTGGCCGACCACACGGTCGTACCGCTCGCCGATCTGGTCGGCGAGGTCCGGCGTCGTGGTCATGGTGGTCACCATGTCGACCGTTCGCTCGAAGGCCGCGTTGTTGGCGGCCTGGCTCAGGGCACCGAGCACGTCGCTGCCGCCGAGCGCCTCGAGCGACAGCTCGACCTGCTGACGGGTCTCAACCATCTGCGGGGAGTCCGGCACCTCAGGGTCGTTGCGGAACAGGTCGCCGTAGAACACGACGCCCACGTCGGCCGGGTCCAGGTCGACGCCGTGGTGCCACAGACCGTCCTGCAGCGCTGGCATCCACCGGGACTTGATCTCGTTCGGTCCCTGCAGCTCGTGGAAGGCGCCGTGCACCAGCACGACGGGGAAACCGTCACCCAGAGGGCCAAGTTCGCGCGTCACCCGCAGAGTGTGAAGGAACCGCCGGCTCGACTGCAACGTCGCTATTTGCCGAAGTTCTCCCAGTAGCGGCTGGCGGTCGGACCGACCTGGCCGGCGTACTTGGAGCCCAGCGCACCCGAGCCGTAGGGCGTCTCGGCCGGACCGTCCATGCGGAGGAACGAGATCTGTCCGATCTTCATGCCCGGGTAGAGCGTGATCGGCAGCGTGGCCACGTTGGACAGCTCGAGCGTCAGGTAGCCCTGGAACCCGGCGTCCACGAACCCGGCCGTGGTGTGGATCAGCAGCCCGAGGCGGCCGAGGGAGCTCTTGCCCTCGATGCGGCCGACCAGGTCGTCGGGCAGCGCCACGCGCTCTGCGGTGGAGCCCAGCACGAACTCGCCGGGGTGCAGGACGAACATGCCGTCGGGGGCGACCTCGACCGGCTCGGTCAGGTCGGTGAGGTCTTCCTTCACGTCGATGACGGGCCGCGTGTGGCTGCGGAAGACCAGGAAGCGGTGGTCGAGGCGGAGGTCGACCGAGCTGGGCTGGACCATCGTCGGGTCGAACGGGTCGATGACGATCCGGCCCGCCTCGATCTCGGCGCGGATGGTGCGGTCGGAGAGGATCACGCCCGGAAACGTAGTCGGGCGGAGCGAGGTCCTCCGCCGGGGCCCGGCAGACTGACCACCTCTAGACGTCAGGCATGCAGTCGCCGAGACCGAGTTGGCGCAGACCGGCGAGGTCTCCCGTGCCCCAGTCGACCGGCTGCTCCTCGTTGGTCTCCGAGTACATGAGCTGCGTCCTGTCGCTCGTGTGGTCGAGGCCGGCAACATGACCGAGCTCGTGCTGCACGATGGCTCGTGCCGCGGCCTGGCCGCCCGGCTCCGTGAGGATCCTGCCGATGTCGGCGGCATCAAGGATGACTGATCCGCTCACATTGACCGCCCGACCGTCAGCGTCAGCCACGGCCACCGGTCCACCCTGTCCGGCGATGTAGCCCGCGACCTGCGAGCTCTGGGCCTCCGTCGTCCACGCGATGAGCACCGGGGCCCACTTCTTCCCGTACCGGTCGGGCTGGTACGGCTCGCGGTCCTTGGCCCAGGCCTCGTCGGTGGTGCCTTCGTCGACGAACTTCAGGCCGGTCGGTGCCGCCGTGCGTTGCACCGCTTCGTTGATGAGCAGGTCACCACCCGGTGGCGCACCGGCCGGGTTCACCACGTACCGGACGGGCCGGCACGGGTCCCAGGCCACTGGTCCCGTCCCGACCTTCTGGGTCTGCAAGAACTCGTAGCCGCCGGCCGGGGAGGGCGCTGGTGGGGGCGTGCCGAGCGGTGTGGCC
>CAJANQ010000061.1 GCA_903941145.1 uncultured Actinomycetes bacterium | reverse complement strand
CCTGGTCGTGATCTCGGGCACCGTGACCGACAAGATGGCTCCCGCCATCCTGCGGCTCTACGAGCAGATGCCCGACCCCAAGTACGTGATCTCCATGGGCTCGTGCGCCAACTGCGGCGGTCCCTACTGGGACAGCTACTCCGTGACCAAGGGCATCGACCAGATCCTTCCGGTCGACGTCTACGTGCCGGGCTGCCCGCCGCGGCCCGAGGCGCTCCTCGAGGGCGTCGTGCTCCTGCAGGAGCGCATCCAGAGCGAGGACATGGCGGAGCGCTGGCGCGGCGCCCCGATCATCGTCGAGTGACGCATCCGTAGGACCATGAGCGACGACACCACGACCACCGAGGCCGAGACCGAGGCCGCACCGACCGACGAGCAGCGCGACGCGCTCGTCGAGCGGTTCCGAGAGGCCCTCGGCGACGCCGTCGTCGACGCCGAGGTCCTGCCCGGCAAGGACGTCTGGATCCGCATCGCTACCGACGCCTGGGCGGAGTCCGCCGAGGTGGCACGCAACCGTCTGGGCGCCCGCTACTTCGGGTTCCTGTCGGTGATCGACTGGATGCCGTCGCCGTTCGGCCGCTCGATGGACAGCGAGGTCGACCGCGTGCTGGCCGGCGAGTCCGCCCCCGAGCCGCCCGCCATGGAGCAGGGTGTCACCGGTGGCAGCACCCGCTTCCAGGTCCTGGCCCGGGTGGCCCACGTCGGCCACCCCGGCGACTTCTGGGGCGTGACGCTCAAGGCCGACGTCCCCGACGACTCGCTCACCGTGGACTCCTGGGTCCGGACCTACGCCGGTGCCGACTGGCACGAGCGCGAGGCCTGGGAGATGTTCGGCGTGTCGTTCGCCGGCCACCCCGGTCTGCGGCACCTGTACCTGCCGGGCGACTTCGAGGGCTTCCCGCTCCGCAAGGACTTCCCGCTGCTCGCCCGCCAGGTGAAGCCGTGGCCCGGCATCGTCGACGTGGAACCCATGCCCGGCGAGGGCGACTCGGACGAGGACGGCGAGGGGGCAGAGTCGTGACCGCCATCACTGACCGCCAGAAGCTGCAGTACATCGCGGCGCAGGCTGCGGACGCTCGTGTGAACGTGGAGCTCGAGGCCGAGGGAATGACCCTCAACATCGGCCCGCAGCACCCGGCCACACACGGCACGCTGCGCATCGTCGCCCGGCTCGACGGCGAGCAGGTCATCGCGGCCGAGCCCATCCCCGGCTACATGCACCGTGGCTACGAGAAGCTCACCGAGGTCCGCACCTACGCCCAGGTCACCGCACTGGTGAACCGCATCGACTGGCTGGGCAGCTTTGCCAACGAGGTGCCCTTCATCCTGGCTGCGGAGCAGCTCATGGGTGTCGAGGCCCCGCCCCGTGCCCAGTGGATCCGCACGCTGCTCTTCGAGATGGCCCGGATCTCGAACCTGATCCTCTTCCTCGGTGACATGGCAGTGCAGCTCGGTGCGGTCACGCCGGCCTTCTTCGCCTTCCGTGACCGCGAGTACGTCCTCGACCAGATCGAGCGCGTGACCGGCGGCCGGTTCCACCCCAACTTCGACCGCATCGGCGGCCTCAAGGACGACCTGCCCCAGGGGTGGCTCGCCGACACGAAGGCCACGATGGACAAGGTCCGTGCCTTCTGCGACGAGATCGAGAACCTCCTCATGGGGGCTGAGATCTTCCAGGCCCGTACCCGTGGCGTGGGCGTCATCCCGCCCGACGTCGCCCAGCAGTACGGCCTGTCGGGCGCCAACGCCCGTGCCTCGGGCATCGACTGGGACCTCCGCCGCGACCAGCCGAACGGCATGGTGTACCCGGAGCTCGACTGGAAGGTCTGGACGCACCCGGACGGCGACTCGTTCGCACGATTCTGGGTCCGCCTGCAGGAGACCCGCGAGGCCGCCAACATCGTCGAGCAGTGCTGCGACGGCGTGCCCGGCGGCCCGATCATGGCCAAGGTCCCGCGCATCATCAAGGTGCCGGCGGGCGAGGCCTACGTCTCGACCGAGAACCCGCTCGGCGAGATGGGCTACTACGTCGTGTCGAAGGGCGACCTCACGCCCTTCCGGGTCAAGATCCGCTCCGCCAGCTTCAACAACGTGTCGATCGCCCCCTGGATCCTCCGGGGCGTCTACGTGCCGGACATCATCACGATCCTTGCGTCGCTGTACTTCATCCTGGGGGACATCGACCGATGAGCGGTGCAGTCCTGGGCATCCAGATGGCGTACTGGCAGGAGACCCTGCTCAAGCTCGGCGTCGGCCTTGCCGCCGTGCTGCTGCTGACCGGCGGCGCCGTCTACCTGTACCTGTTCAAGTTCGTGTCCTTCATGCAGAGCCGTCTCGGCCCGATGGAGGCCGGTCCGTACGGCTCGCTGCAGCTGCTCGCCGAGGTCGGCAAGTGGCTCCAGAAGGAAGACATCTTCACCGAGAACGCCGACCGGTTCATCTTCGGCCTGGCCCCGGCCATCGTGCTGTCCTCGACCTTCCTGATGTTCGTGGTCATCCCCGCTGGTCCGTCGGCGGTGATCGCGGACCTGGGCACCGGCATCTACTACGTGCTGGCGATGTCGTCGCTGTCCGTGCTCGGCATCCTCATGGCCGGCTGGGCGTCGGCCAACAAGTACGCGCTCCTCGGCGGCCTGCGCGCCGCCGGACAGCTCATCGCCTACGAGCTGCCGCTGGTCCTCGCCGTCATCGGCGTGGTCATCCAGGCCGGCAGCCTCAACCTGCAGGACATCGTGGCGGCGCAGTCGACCGGCTCGATCTTCGGCTGGGACGGCATCGGCAGCCCGTACATCCTCACCCAGTTCGTGGCGTTCGGCATCTTCATGATCGCCGTGCAGGCCGAGTTGACCCAGACGCCGTTCGACATGCCGATCGCCGAGTCCGAGCTCGTCGCCGGCTACCAGGTCGAGTACACCGGCATCCGGTTCCTCGTGTACTTCATCTCGGAGTTCGCGACCGCCGTCGGCTTCGCTGCCGTGGCCTCGACCCTCTTCCTCGGCGGTTGGGCGCTCCCGGCCTCGTGGGGCCTCTCCAACGGCGTCATGCACGTCGTCGGCCCGCTCATGATCTCCACCAAGGCGATCCTGCTCGTCGGCGTGGTCTTCTGGGCCCGGTTCAGCCTCCCGCGGTTCCGTGAGGACCAGCTCCAGACCCTGGCCTGGAAGTTCATGATCCCGATCGCCCTCGTGAACATCGTGGTGACCGCCGTGCTGAAGGTGGCGTTCTGATGCCGAAGCCCCCGTTCCCCAAGCCCAAGGTGCCCGGCGTCCTCAAGGGGATGGGCATCACGCTCCGGACCGCGAAGGAGACCGTCTTCCCGAACGGTCCGATCCCGCAGCCGTCCAAGGGCGCCGTGACCGTGCAGTACCCGCACGACGCCGACCTGCCTGCCGACCGCGCCCGTGGTGTCATCTCCCTCAAGGAGGACAACTGCACGGCGTGCATGCTGTGCGCCCGTGAGTGCCCGGACTGGTGCATCTACATCGAGGGCCACAAGACCCTGGCGCCGCCGCGCCGCGAGGGTGGCAAGCCCCGCAAGGTCAACGCGCTCGACCGCTTCGACATCGACTTCTCGCTCTGCATGTACTGCGGGATCTGCGTCGAGGTCTGCCCGTTCGAGGCGCTCTTCTGGAGCCCGGAGTACGAGTACTCCGAGCTGAAGATCGCCGACCTCCTCCACGACAAGAGCCGTCTGGGCCAGTGGTTCGAGACCGTGCCGGACTTCGAGCCGCTCGAGTCGGGCTCCGAGGTCAAGGTCAAGAAGGTGCCCCGATGACCGGGATCCTCGCCGCCTCCACGTCCTTCGCCGTGCCGGCCAACGTGGCCTTCGCCATCATGGCCGTGTTCATGGTCGCTGCCGCTGTTCGGGTGGTGACCACCAAGAACGTCGTGCACGCGGCGCTCTGGCTGGTCGTCGTGCTCGCCGGCGTCGGCCTGAACTACCTGCTGCTGCAGGCCGAGTTCGTCGCCATGACCCAGTTCCTGGTGTACCTCGGTGCGGTCGTGGTGCTGTTCCTGTTCGGCATCATGCTGACCCGTGCCCCGCTCGGCGTCTCCGACGACCTCGACAACAAGCAGCGCAACCTCGGCATCATCATCGGTGG
>CAJANQ010000060.1 GCA_903941145.1 uncultured Actinomycetes bacterium | reverse complement strand
TGCAAACGAGCGGTGCGTCAGTCCCAGGTCGCGCAGGACCGCCGACATGACTGGCGGCGACGAGATGGCGAGCGCCACGGCCATGAGCCCAGCGAACGCCGGCCGCGACGCGGCGCTCCCGACGAACGAGTCCGGCAGCACCCAGCCCAGCCCGAACCCGGCGGCGAGCGCCGGGACGAGCGCACCGAACAGCAACCACGGCATCTTGCGGCTCCGCTCGCGGACCACGGACAGGTCCACCTCCAGGCCGGCCAGCGCGAGCAGGAGCACGGCACCGAGCGCAGCCAGTGCGGGGACCACGGCGCCGCCGGCCGAGGGCGTGACGACGTCGGCCGACCCCGGCCACCAACGGCCGAGGACGCTGGGTCCGAGCACCACACCGGCCGCCACGTACCCGACCACCGCCGGCTGTCCGAGCCGCCGGGCGCCGGCTCCCGCGGCACGGGCGCACCCCACGAGCACCAGGAGCTGGACCAGCACGTAGGTGAGCGCGTCCGGGGAGAGGGGCGTCATGGCCGGTTCACCACCAGACGTCGGTCCCGAGGAGCTCCGCCAGCCGCTCGTTGTGCGGCGCGAAGTAGGTCGCCAGGTCGGACCGGAGCGCGTCGGGCACCGGGGGCCGGCCGTCGTGGGCGTGGTGCCGCCCGAACGTCCCGGGGCAGTGCGACGGCAGTCCCAGGAACCCCAGGACCTCGTCGTACGTGCGCTCGGGGTCGGCGTACAGGTCCTCGCTGCGGGCCACGAGCAGCCGGTCGCGGCCGAACAGGGCGATCAGTCGTTCGACCTGTTCGGCGTAGTGGCCCCGGGCCAGGTACGAGAAGTGCTCGTAGGCATCACTCTGGTAGCCGGGGTCGGCCTCCATGTGCTCGCGCTCGCCGGCCAGCCGCTCCGGCTCCATGGCCACGGCCAGCTCGAACGGCAGGTGCTCGACCCCGTGCTGCACCCGGTCCCAGTGGTGCGACGCGGCGCGGTCGACCGGGTCGCGGAGCAGGACCAGCAGCCGGACCGACGGCAGGTCCGAGGCGATCCGACCGGGGGCCAGCGGGTGGAACATGTAGTACGGGCTGGCCTCGCCGGTGAGGCGGTCGTGCCCGGCCCGTCCGAGCGCCCTGGCCGTCGGGAAGAACGACCGGTACCAGGACTCGCCTCGGTCGTAGTTCAGGTCGAAGTAGTGGGGGCTCTTGGTGTGCTGTCGAGACGGGAACAGCGGCGCGACCCCGGGGTGCGACTGCAGCGCCCGGAAGAGCGTCGTGGTCCCGCCGCGCTTGGTGCCGACCACCAGGAAGTCCGGGAGTCCGCGCCGGTCGGCAGTGGCCGTGCCCCAGCGGCGGGCCAATGCCCGGGCCGCAGACCTGATGCCGCCCGGTGTGTCCGGCTGCGGGCCCCCGGCCTGGTCCAGCTTCTGCGGCCTGGTGTCCGTCATGCGACTGCGCCGACCCGGCCGGCGGACGCGTCGAGCAGGGTCGGGGTCGCGTCCAGCACGGTCACCGAGCCGTTCGGCAGCGCGAGCCGCCACGTCGACCGCTCTGCGGCGCCGGCCATGACCAGGGCCAGTCGGACGACCGCCGCGTGGGTGACCGCGGCGACGGTGCCACCGGGGTGGAGCGCTGCGATGGAGCGGAGCGACAGTTCGGTGCGGGCTGCGGCCAGGTCCAGCGACTCGCCGTCCGGGCAGCTCGCACCGGGTGCGAAGCACTGGTAGTCGGAGAACGCCGCGGGGTCGAGCGCTGCGGACTCCTCGGCCGTGAGCCCCTCCCACTGGCCGTAGTCCAGGTTCACCAGGCCCGGGAGGTCGACCACCTCGGGCACGTCGGCGGCGTCGGCGACGATCCGGGCGGTGTCGCGGGCCCGTCGGAGGGGGCTCGAGTACACGGCGTCCAGCTCGGCGCCGGACAGGTAGGCGGCGGCCGACCAGGCGTCGTCCCAGCCACCCCGGTCGAGCGGTACGTCGCGCCGTCCCCGGTACCGGCTGGACCGGTTGAGCATCGTGGTGCCGTGCCGGACCAGGAAGATGCGGGTGGGCGAGGACGGGAGGGGAGTTCGCTGCGCCATCCGAACACGCTACAAGTAGTTGCGCAGCGAAGAAAGTGGTTCCGTGTGGCTCTCGGGCGCGAAGCGGCCCTCTCGGCGACACCGCAGGGAGGTCGTCGGAGGGCCGGGATGCTGGCGGTGCCAGCGGTTCGGGAAGAGCGCCCTCGGGAGGATTCGAACCTCCGCACACGGCTCCGGAGGCCGATGCTCTATCCCCTGAGCTACGAGGGCAACGGCGGTGACCCTAGCGCAGCCGTTCTCGGGCGGGCCCATCGGTCTGTCCCCAGTGGCAGGGCGTCGAACGGGCTCAGGGTCAGAGGGGACGCCGCACTACCATCGGCGCTTCCCGAGCCCTCCCGGGCAGACTCCGGGCGACCGAGACGGACGACTTCGCACTCCCATGCACCTGCGCGACACCCTGACCTCTGCACTCCGCGAGGCCCTCGCCGCCGTCGGGGTCGACGCGCCGGCCGACATCCACCTCGAGCAGCCCGCCCGCCGGGAGCACGGCGACTTCTCCTCGAACGTGGCGATGGTGACGGCAAAGGGCGCCGGCCGGAACCCCCGGGAGCTGGCCCAGCAGGTCGTCGACCACCTCAACGACCACCTTCCGCCGCACGTCGACTCGACCGAGGTCGCCGGACCGGGGTTCGTGAACTTCCGTCTGGACGACACCTGGCTGCACGAGGTGGTCGGTGCGGTCGTCGAGGCGGGCGCCGACTACGGCCGCAGCAACACCGGCGGCGGCCGCAAGGTAATGGTCGAGTTCGTCTCGGCCAACCCGACCGGCCCGGTGCACGCCGGCCACGCCCGTGGCGCCACCTACGGCGACAGCCTGGCCCGCCTGCTCGAGTTCACCGGCCACGACGTGGCCCGCGAGTTCTACATCAACGACCGCGGCGTGCAGATGCAGATCTTCGCCGCCTCGCTCGCCGCCCGCGCCGCCGGCGAGGAGCCGCCCGAGGACGGCTACCAGGGCGAGTACATCACCGAGTGGGCCGCCCAGATGCCCGAGGGCGCCGACCCGCTCGAGTGGGGCGAGGCGCACGCCATCGCCGACCAGACCCGGGTGCTTGGTGCGCTCGGCGTGAACTTC
>CAJANQ010000059.1 GCA_903941145.1 uncultured Actinomycetes bacterium | reverse complement strand
TGCCGCGGAACACGCCACCCTTGCCGCCGACCTCGTCGAGCACGGCTGCCAGCTCGTCGGGCGAGCCATACGGCCGCACGAGCTTGAACGTCGCCGCTCCAGCCTTGGTGACGGGCGCCGACACCTTCCACCCGGCGTCGGCCAGGTCCGAGGTCGACAGCGCTGCTGCCGGGTCGCCCAGACGGGTGGTGGCCTCCTTGTCGAGGGCCACTGTGACAGTGACGGTTCCCGCGCCGTCGGGCTGCACGTCCACCGCGACCGTGGCCTTCGCCTGGCACGCGGCGAGGACGCCGAGCACCGGAACGAGGAGCAGCAGGACCAGACGTCGCACGGGTGCGGAGGCTACCGGCGGACGCGCACCGGCCCGCACCGAGGTGCGGGCCGGCAGCACAGAGTTGGCAGGTCGTGTCACTCGCCGCCGGTGGCAGCCAGCTCCTCGACCGACGGGGGCACGAAACCCTCGACGCCGTTGAACGTGACGACCAGCTCGCCCGGGTTCTCCGGGTCGGGCTCGACGTCGACCATGATCGTCTGACCGGCGTGGAACTCCTTCCACAGGAGCCGCTCCGAGAGCGGGTCCTCGACCAGCCGCTGGATGGCACGGCGCAGCGGCCGGGCACCCAGCGTGGGGTCGTAGCCCTTGTCGGCCAGGTGGTACTTGGCCTCCTGGGAGACCTCCATGCCCATGCCCTGGCCGGCGAGCTGCTGGGCGACACGCTTGATCATCAGGTCGACGATGAGCGTGACCTCGGCCTTGGACAGCTCGTGGAAGACGATGACGTCGTCGATGCGGTTCAGGAACTCGGGCCGGAAGTGCGCCTTGAGCGCCTCGTTGACCTTCTCCTTCATGCGCTCGTACGTGACGGCCTCGTCGTTCTTGGAGAAGCCGACGTTGGACTTCCGCAGGTCGGCGGTGCCCAGGTTCGACGTCATGATGAGGACGGTGTTACGGAAGTCCACCGAGCGACCCTGGGAGTCGGTCAGGCGACCCTCTTCCAGGATCTGCAGGAGCGTGTTGAACACGTCCGGGTGGGCCTTCTCGATCTCGTCGAAGAGCACGACGGAGAACGGCTTGCGGCGCACGGCCTCGGTGAGCTGGCCGCCTTCTTCGTAGCCGACGTAGCCGGGGGGCGAGCCCACGAGCCGGCTGACCGTGTGCTTCTCCATGTACTCCGACATGTCGAGGCTGATCATCGCGGCCTCGTCGCCGAACAGGAACTCGGCGAGGGTCTTGGCGAGCTCGGTCTTACCGACGCCGGACGGGCCCAGGAAGATGAACGAGCCGGACGGACGCTTGGGGTCCTTCAGGCCGGCGCGGGTGCGACGGATGGCCTGCGACACCGAGTGGATGGCGCGCTCCTGGCCGATGACCCGGTGGTGGAGCTCGTCCTCCATGCGCAGCAGCTTGGAGGTCTCCTCCTCGGTGAGCTTGTAGACGGGGATGCCGGTCCAGAGGGCGAGCACCTCGGCGATGCCCTCCTCGTCGACCTCGTCGAACAGGTCGACCCCGGCCGCCTTCATCTCGGCGTCCTTGGCCTCCTTCTGCCCAAGCAGGTCCTTCTCGCGGTCGCGCAGACGGCCGGCCTCCTCGAAGTCCTGGGACTCGACGGCCTCCTTCTTGGACCGGACGACCTCGGCGAGCTCGTTCTCGACCTCGCGGTAGTCGTCCGGGGTCTGCATACGGCGGATGCGCAGGCGGGAGCCGGCCTCGTCGATCAGGTCGATCGCCTTGTCCGGCAGGAACCGGTCCGAGATGTAGCGGTCGGCCAAGTTGGCCGCAGCCACGAGTGCCTGGTCGGTGATGGTCACCCGGTGGTGCTGCTCGTAACGCTCACGCAGGCCCTTGAGGATCTCGATGGTGTGGGCCACGGAGGGCTCGTCGACCACGACCTTCTGGAAGCGGCGCTCGAGGGCCGCGTCCTTCTCGAGGTGCTTGCGGTACTCGTCGAGCGTGGTGGCACCGATGGTCTGGAGCTCACCACGGGCCAGCATCGGCTTGAGGATGCTGGCGGCGTCGATCGCGCCCTCTGCCGCACCCGCACCGACGAGCGTGTGGATCTCGTCGATGAACAGGATGATGTCGCCGCGGGTCTTGATCTCCTTCAGGACCTTCTTCAGCCGCTCCTCGAAGTCGCCGCGGTAGCGGGAGCCGGCCACGAGGGCACCGAGGTCGAGCGTGTAGAGCTGCTTGCCCTGCAGGGTCTCCGGGACGTTGCCGGCGGCGATCGCCTGGGCAAGGCCCTCGACGATGGCGGTCTTGCCGACGCCGGGCTCGCCGACGAGGACCGGGTTGTTCTTGGTCCGGCGGCTGAGCACCTGCATCATGCGCTCGGTCTCGCGGTCACGGCCGATGACCGGGTCGAGCTTCTTGTCGCGGGCGAGCTGCGTGAAGTTGCGGCCGAACTGGTCGAGCACGAGCGAACCCGAGGGGGTCTCGGACTGCGGGCCGCCGGTGGTGGCCTTCTCGCCGGACTGCCCACCCTGGGGCTGGGTGCCCGAACCGGGGTAGCCGGAGAGGAGCTGGATGACCTGCTGGCGGACCCGGGAGAGGTCGGCGCCGAGCTTGACGAGGACCTGGGCGGCGACGCCCTCACCCTCGCGGATGAGGCCGAGCAGGATGTGCTCGGTCCCGATGTAGTTGTGGCCGAGCTGCAGCGCCTCGCGGAGCGACAGCTCGAGGACCTTCTTGGCCCGAGGCGTGAAGGGGATGTGGCCCGACGGCGACGTGCCGCCCTGACCGATGATCTCCTCGACCTGCTGGCGCACGGCCTCGAGCGAGATGCCGAGCGACTC